>DASVBS010000025.1 GCA_036375715.1 Longimicrobiaceae bacterium
CGCTTCGTGAGCCGGGGCGGCAAGGGGTGGATCACGGTGGCGCTGGGGGCCTGGGTGCTGGTGGGGCTGCTGGGGGAGAGCGGCGGCTGGGTGGAGGTGGTGCGCAGGGGCACCGAGCAGGTCGCGGTGCGAGAGGCGGTCGACACCGGGAGCGCCGAGACCTCCGGCAGGGGCGCGAACGCGAGCCCCGGGACTGCTGGAAGCGCCCGGACCACCGGGACCCCGACCCTGTCCCCTACCGCAGTGGCCGGCACCGACACGGCCCCCTCCACTCCGCCCGCGCTCGCCGACACCCCTGACTCGGCCAGTACCTCCGATACGCGGAGCGAGCCGACCGAGGGCCCGCGTCCAGCCTCACCGGAGGATACCTCCCCCGGTACGGAGGACACGTCGGAGGCTGAAGCTCAGGGGGAAGGCGACGCACCGGCGGCCGCCGGAGCCGCTTCGGACCGGCCCTCCGCCGGAGCCGTAGCCGATACGCCGGTGGCCACCCGGACGCCGGCCGAGACGGCGGCGGCACCGCCCGAGCGCGGCGGGAATGCTCCATGGGCGTCGGTGACCCTCGACGACATCAGGCGCGACATCAACTTCGACGCCCTTCCTCCCGACGGTGGCGTGGTCACACCCATCGCGGCCGAGGGGACCGAGCCGGATCGGTTCATCGCCGAGCAGCTCGATTGTCTGCAGCAATGGCTTCCCGAGTGGGAGCCAGCCCAGGTGCGGGACCCGGTGCAACGCGCGAGGAACATCCTGGACGTCGCCGCGGCGGCCGACCTGTACCAGATGGAGGCGATCGAGAGCCTGGTCCCGCACATCGTGTTCGATCAGCTCCGCGACGAATTTCCGGAGGATCAGCTCGTCAAGATCCTCTACTGGATCGCGATGCACCCGGACGAAGGGGATCCCCCGGCGGTCGACAAGCTGAGTCTCGTTTGCCTCGACGCATACGGCACCGTCAACATGGACGAGTTCCGCCTGCGCACCGCCATCTACGCCGTGAAGCTGCTCGGCCGGCTCACCGGCTTCATCACCCCGCGCTGATCGGCGCTGAGCGCCGAAGCCGCTGACCGCAGGCTATTCGCTCCCGCCCGCGTAGTCGTTGTAGAGATCGGCGATGCGAGCCTCCTCGGTCGTCCCGCCGTGCACGATCACCCGGTAACGCAGACGCAGCGGCTCTCCCTCGGCGAAATCGAGATGGCCTTCCTCCATCCAGTTGAAGGGGGTCGGAGAAAAGAAGCCGTAATCGCGTGTGAACCACGGCGGCGGCGACCAGGGGTTCGCGGGGTGGTTGAAGATCGCCAATCCCTCAACGACCCCATTGCGCGACCCGTAATAGTCGGCCCACTCCGCCACCTGCCCGAAAGTCCCCTCCTCGCTTTTCGCTCCGCGCGAGTTCACCAGCGTCCCCCCGCTGTCCACCGACAGAGCGGGTACCATCCGGGCGGAGAAGAGCGAATGGTTCGTCTGCTCGATGCGAACGTCCATCAGGGGGACGAGGGTGATTTCGAAGTCGATGACGTTGACGTCCTCGCTGGGACTGGAGATCCGGATCGTGCGCTCGTCCCGGAAGGGCGACTCAGCACCCGGCCGGCTCCAGAGGTTGCTCTGGGTGATGACGACTTCTTCCCCCTCCGCCTCCACGATCCGGGTCTCCTGTGCGACGATCTGCCCGCGGCTCAGCGAGTCCTGCCAGTAGTTGCCCCCGTTGACGCGGTCGGATCCGAAGAAGAGCGAATGATGGTGCGGGTAAGGCTCGGAGGTCTCGGTGGTGACGCTCTGACCGCTGCGCGGCCCGACCACCGGGTAGAAGTAAGGGTACTTCTGGTCCCGGGCATATCGGTACTCGGTGAGCAGCTCACCGTCGACCGTCACGCGGATGCGATCCTCGAGCTGCTCGGCGCGAAGCGTCCGGCCGCTGCCGGCAGCGGGCGCGCACGCCGGGAGCAGCAACAGGACCGCACCTGCAATTACTCCCTGACGGAAACGCACGCGGTTTGTCGGGGACAACTCTGGAGGCATGGTCGGCATCGATCTACACTCTCTGACAGGCGAGGGGTGGCGTGTACAGAGTATCCGGGTAGGTTCTGAAGATGCCCCGCCGGTAGGGAAGGGGCGACGGTCGGACATGGATTCGGTCCCGCACGGAACGGGGATTCTAGTCCCACACCCCACGATCCGACAACCGCGACGCCACGGCTCGCTCTGCCAGATGCCTGAGTTCCCCGAGATCTCTCTGTACCTGCACGCTCTCGAGCCGCGGGTCGTGGGCGAGGTCCTGGAGCGCGTCCGCATTCGCTCGCCCTCCCTCCTGCGCACCTTCGACCCGCCGGTCTCGGCGTGCGAGGGGAAGCGCGTAATCGGGCTGCGGCGGATCGGCAAACGAATTGTCTTCGCGCTCGAGGACGACCTCTTCCTCGTCCTGCACCTGATGATCACGGGCCGCCTGCAGTGGAAGAGTGCCGGGTCGGCGATCCCGAAGAAGGTCGGTCATGCGGGGCTGGACTTCGGCTCGGGCACGCTGCTCATTACCGAGGCCTCCAGCCACAAGCGGGCCTCGCTGCACGTGCTCCGCGGAGAGGAGGCGCTGGCCGCGCTCGATCCCGGCGGAATCGATCCTCTCGCGGCCGATCGGGCGGAGTTCGACGCTGCGCTCGACCGGGAGAATCACACCCTCAAGCGGGCACTCACCGATCCGCATCTCTTCAGCGGCATCGGCAACGCGCACTCCGACGAGATCCTTCACCGCGCCCGCCTCTCTCCTTTTCAGCGAACGCGGGACCTCGACGAGGAGGAACGGCAACGCCTCTACGAAGCCGTTCGGACCTCGCTGCGAGAGTGGGCGGATCGGCTGATCCGGGAAGCGGGTGACGAGTTCCCCACCCGGGTCACCGCTTTCCATCCCGCCATGGCGGTACACGGGCGCTTCCGGCAGCCGTGCCCGGTCTGCGGCACCCCCGTGCAGCGCGTGGTCTACGCAGACAGAGAGTTCAACTACTGTCCGGGTTGCCAGACTGGCGGCCGGCTCCTGCGCGACCGGGCGCTGTCGCGCCTCCTGGGCGAGGATTGGCCGAGCCGGGTGGAGGAGATCGAGTGAAACGGGCGCGGGCGCGACCATTCCATGCGCCAGCGCCCGCCGCGAGCTCTAGATCTGCGAGTACTGAGTGGGCCGCAGGATCTCGTCCGTGATGTTGGAGACGGTGTCGGCGAAGTAGCTATCGCCAGAGAGCCGACGCCACTCCGGATCGTTCTGGAAGGTGGACCAGGCGGCGTCACGCGCGGCCATGTCCGGGAAGGTGAGCATGTAGGTCAGGTTCGGCATCCTGGGGCCGATGACGGTCTCTCCGAAGAAGACCGGTGTCAGACCGGTTCGTCGGAAGATCTTGATCTCTCCTCCGCGCTCGTTGAACATCTCGATCTTCCGTAGCGCCGCGGCGTCGTTATGGCTCTCGTATCGGCGCAGCTCGAAGATCCGCGGTGATCGCTCGGCCGCGGTGGCGGGCGCCTCGAGCCGGGGCATGTCCGCGAAGGCTCGCAGAAGGGAGCTTTCAACGCGAACGAAGGCGGGGTCCCCGAGCGGTGCATCCAGCACCTCCGCTCCGGCCTGGCGGTATTCGCTATCCGCCATGAGCCGCTCGCGCAGGGTCACCACCGACTCGAGCGTCGGGTGGACGAGCAGGAGGATGATCGTCGGACGGTTCTCACCGTACGTGACCGTGAACGCCCCGACCGGCCCGACCCCCGCCCGGTTCATGGCGGGAATGGCCACCTCGCCCAGAAATCTTCCCATCGCCCGTTGCTTGGGCCCGGGAATCGCCTGGTAGCGGCGGATTTCGAAGTACTGGCGCTCGTCCTGTCGGGCTGCAGCGGCGGAGATCCCGCCGAAGGGCGCCAGACCGGCCACGGCGGAGGCGCTGAGGAAGTCGCGTCGATTCATCCTGAGCTCGGCTTCGTTCGAGAGAAAGGGCAGGAAGCGATGATCCGCCGAAGACCGGCGCGGGCGCGCACAGGATAACACGCTGGCGGTGGACACGCCACTGGAGTCCACGGGACTTCCGCGGGCCGAGCTGACCTCAGCCGTCGACCAGGCATCCGCCGCAAGGAGATCCTGTTGAGCGCTGGGTCCACGTCCGGGCCGCGCGCAGACTCGCAAGTGCATCCTGCCCGGCATCGCTCGATCATGGGCTGTCGCCCGTTCGGCCGCGGGCCTATCATGGAAGCTCCGCCCGCAAGGTCCGAAAAGTTCGTCCTGTTGCCCATGCTTCTCCGCCTACTTCGCTTACCGCTGCCGGCGGCGGCGATTCTGGTCTTGCTCGCCGCTCCGCTGTCCGGGCAGAGTGACCGCTCGATCCCCATTCCTGCCCTTCCCGACTCCACCCGTTCGCGGATCCTCGGGGAAATCACGCCGCCGGCCGGCTTCGAGCTGACCATCTTCGCTGCACCGCCTCACCTCACCTACCCGACCTGTCTCTACCCGGCTGACGGAGGCGTCGTCTACGTCTGCACCGACCCCAACCTGCTCTTCGGGCGCGAGCGTTATCTGGGACGCGTGTTACGGTTCGTGGACGCGGACGGCGACGGCATTGCCGAGCGCTACACCGTCTTCGCGGACAGCCTCGACAGCGTGCGCGGGATCACCGTGGTGGGCGACGAGGTCTTCCTGATGCACGCCCCGGTGCTCGCCGCCTACCGGGACAGCGATGGCGACGGTGTCGCCGACTCCCGCCGGGTGGTGGTCGAGGGGCTGGGCTTCGGGCTCGATGACCGGAACGGCGACCACACCGCGAACTCGTTGCGGCTGGGCCTGGACGGCGCCATCTACGTGGCGGTGGGCGACTACGGATTCCTGCGCGCGACGGGCACCGATGGCAGGCAGATCTACCTTCACCGCGGCGGGGTCATTCGCGTCCGCCCGGACGGGACGGAGCTCGAGATCGTCGCCCGCGGGACCCGCAACATCTTCGATCTAGCGCTGGATTCCCACCTGCGGATCTTCACCCGCGACAACAACAACAACGGGCAGGGCTGGAATTCGGTCTTCCACTACCTGCCGGTGGGTGCCGACGCGGGCTATCCCTCTCTCTTCCGCAACTTTCGGGAGGAGATCCACCCGGTGCTGGCCGACTACGGCGCCGGGGCGGCCACGACCACGCTCTGGCTGGACGAGCCGTCGTATCCCGCACCACTGTCGCGAGGGCTCCTGTCCGCCGACTGGGCCCTCAACCGGATCTTCCACCACCAGGTGACTCCGGTGGGTGGGACGTTCCGGATCACCCAGGAGGAGGTGATGACCGTTCCGCGGCCGGTGGACGCGGAGGTGGGGCCGAACGGCTTCCTGTATGTCGCCAGCCTCTCAGGAGGATCCTACGACTATGCCGGCGAGCACGTGGGGTACGTAGTGCGGCTGCGTCCTTTGAGCACGCCCGCGCCACACCCTTCGCTGGACGATGCGGACGAGGCCACCCTGGTGAACGCCTTGCTGGCTCCCTCCCAATCCCGGCGGCTGCAAGCCCAGCGAGCGATCCTCGACCGCGGCGCGACCGCGGGATTGCGGCGGCGCCTGGAAGCGGCGGTCTCCGAACGCGATGCGCCGGTTGCGGGCCGCATCGCGGCGCTCTTCACGCTGAAGCAACTGACAGGACCCGCGTCGCATGCGACCCTGCTGCGCGCGGCCGAAGATCCTGCGTTGCGGGAGGCAGCCCTGCGTGCGCTGGTGGACCGACAGAGTGAGCTCGGGGGCGTGCCCCCATCGCTCTATCTCGAGGCGTTGAGTGATTCCTCTGCGGCCGTTCGCCTCCAGGCGATCCGCGGCCTCTCCCGCCTGGTGCCACCCGAGGCCGCGGGCGCGCTGATGCGCGCGGCCGTCGACCCTGACCCGACCGTCGCGCACGTCGCCCGCAACGAGCTCGCGGCGCTGGGTCCCGCTGCCGTCCCTGCGGCGCTCAACGCTCTCGATAGCGGAGATCCCTCGGCGCGATCGGCAGCGCTGCAGGTGCTCTCGCGGCTGCATGCGCCTTCAGTCGTAACCGAGCTCGCCCGGCGGTGCGATGGGGTGGATGCAGAGGCCCGAGTCGAGATCCTCGGCGGTCTCGCGCGGCTCTATCATCGCGAGGGATTCTGGGACGGAGCGTGGTGGGGAAATCAGCCGAGCACGGAAGGGCCCTACTTCGCACCCGTGGAGTGGTCGGAGAGCCCGCGCATCCGGACGCGCTTGTTGGAGGGGATCCTGGAGGCGGAGGAGGAAGTCCGCACCTCTCTGCTCGAGCGCTTTGAGCGCGAAGGCGTACTCCCGAGGGAATCCTCGACTTTGCTCCAGGTCGCCGCACAGGCGAATCGCAAGCAGTACGCCGAGCTGGCGGAGCTCCTCCTGGGCGGCCGGGAGTTGGCTCCCGTGGCGCTGAAGCGGCTGGCTCAGCTCAGCTCCGCGCAGCCGGCCCTGCGCGAGGCGGCTGTGCGCGTCGTTACCGCCCTCCCCTCGCCACCCTTGGAGGCGGCCCCGCTCCTGGCCGAGGCCGCCGCCGCTAACTCGCTACCGGCTGCACTACGCGCCCGTGCGCTCACGGCCGTCACCCGTACCACACCGGCGGATCACGACCGCGTAACCGTCGCCTTCGCCGCAGTAATACCCTCCCTCCCCGATCACCCCGAGCTGCTCCAGGCCTGGCGGCGCTACGTGGGCGATCGTCAGCGGGCCGAAGAGCTCGATCATTTCCTCGCTCTCGCTGCCGGCGGGGATGAGAACATCCGCACGCTCGGTTTTGCGGTGCTCGTGCAGGTAGCCGCCCTTCCCCGAGTCGATGAGAGGATCAGAGACCGCGCCCGGGACGCTATCGCGGCAGGGTGGAAGGATGCCGAGGCCGCCGCCGCGCTGCAGCGGGCCATCCGGCTCATGGAGGCAGAGGATCGCTACCCGGAGCAGCTCGGAGGAGGTTGACGGCGAGGCAAAGCCAATCCCGGGCGCCCTACTCTGTTCCCCCTTACCCTACCGGCACAGCCTCCGGGTCCCAGCGGTTGATCACCTCGCGAACCCCCTCGAGGTGCGCCTGCATGCGGCTAACCGCGAGCTCCTCGTCCCGATGCTCCAGCGCGTCGAGGATCCCGAGGTGCTCCTCGTAGTCGCTCTGCGGTGAGCCGTAGATGTTCAGGATCGAGCGCTGTTCCCGCTGGAAGTGCTGGCGCAGCACGTACAGCAGCTGCGCGAGCACGATGTTCCCGGAGGCTCGGGCGATCTCCTGGTGGAACGCCATGTTGGTGGCGCTCAGAGCTCTCGGGTCGCCAAAGCTGTCGGCCGCCTTCGCGAGCAGCGAGCGCATTCTGGCGAGGTGCGCCTCGGTGGCAGATGTTGCGGCACACCTTGCCGCCTGTACCTCGATCGGGAGGCGGGCCTCGATGAGGTCGAGCAGGAGCTTCTTCTGCAACGGCCCCCCGTACGCCCTGCTCGCCAGCAGCAGGGCATCCTCGGCGCGCCTCACGTACACGCCGGAGCCGTGGCGGATCTCCACCAGACCCATCGCTTCCAGCTTCTTCAGCGCCTCGCGGAGGGTGGGATGACCCACTCCAAAATGGCGGGCCATCGCCATGATGGCGGGAAGGCGATCGCCCTCCCGGTACTCTCCCCTCAGGATGGACCTGCGGATCCGCTGCGCCAGCTCATCCGGGAGCGACTGCCGCGGAGCGCTGGCGGAAGTCCATCGCCCGCTTCGCCCCGTCGCTCGCGTTGCTGCCGCCCTCCGCGAACGGCTCACTGGCGTCTCGGTCGCCCCCAGTTCACGGCGTTTTCGGGATAATCCGGCTCACCGTTCATTCCCGGAGAGGTCCACATCATCTCCAGGAAGGTGACCGGCTCGGTCCCGCCGTTCTTGATTGCATGCCATTGGTTCGGCGCCAGGAAGAGAGCGGCGCCCGCCTCCAGGCGCTCGGTGGCGGGATCGTCCTCCTTCAGCTGCACCTCCAGCACACCCTTCTCCACCACCAGCAGCATCTCGACCGGCTGGGAATGCGGCCGTGCGGGATACGGATTCAGCCCGGGCTCCATCGTCACCCGCCGGAGGCCCAGACTGAGCAGAGTGGAGGTCGGCGCCTGGAAGTAGACCTGCATGCTCCCTTCCTGGCTATCGATCGTGCGCAGATCCGCCGCGCGCACGATGCGGGTCCCCATCAGCTCGGGCTTCCAGTAGGCGGGCAGTTCGGATGCGGCCAGGACCCCACCCACACCGAGTGCCAGGAAAATCGCGATACGGTTCCGTCGCTTCATGATCGTTTCTCGACTCATCGGGTGAGTTCGGGTCACTCCTCGGTGCCCGTCGCCTGATACGCAGGGGCAGCCGCGCCTGCCTGCTTCAGCTGGTTCAGCGTGTAGTAGATCCGCGTGTTGACCATCGGGTTACCCTCGGCATCGACGAGCCCTTTGAGGTTGAGCTCGTAAACATAGCCCGGGACCAGCTCGGCCAGCCGAAGGCTCACCTTCCGTCCATCTTCCGAAACCTGGACGTCCTCCACCGCGACCGGCTGCTTGTCGTGCTGCGGCGACCCGTAGTTGATGCTGTACTCGTAGTAGTACCGCTGGAAATCATACGTCGCAGCCTGTGATGCCACCTGCCGATCGACCGGCTTGGTGAACGTCAGATCAAAGCCGTGCTCGGTGAGGTTCATCCGGAGGATCTCCATGGGCATCTCGCCCGTCCACACGATCCTCGTGATTCCCTCCGCACCGAGCCAGCCGTGATCGGTGTGACCGACCCAGAGGGATCCGTCGGGGGCAAAGGCAAGGCGGTTGCTGCCCAGACGGAGCGGCTCGCCCTCGATGAACGGCGCCACGGCGCCCTGGAGCTGGTGGTTTACTTCCTCCAGCATCACCCGCATGATCACGGGGTGGTT
Source organism: Longimicrobiaceae bacterium (assembly GCA_036375715.1). Classification (NCBI taxonomy): domain Bacteria; kingdom Pseudomonadati; phylum Gemmatimonadota; class Longimicrobiia; order Longimicrobiales; family Longimicrobiaceae; species Longimicrobiaceae bacterium. The sequence continues at coordinate 8,875 of DASVBS010000025.1, forward strand.
CATCTCACCCACGAACATCTGCCCCTCGAACGGACCGAACTTGCCGCCCGTGTAGTCGAACACGGGCTGCGTGGGCGAGTTGGCCAGCACGCCCGTGGGGAACTGCACGATCTCCTTCACCCGCATGCGATCCAGCACCGGCACCGGGATGGCTAGAGGGATGGTGGTGATCCCCTCCTCCCAGGCCAGGCTCGGTGGATGGCCGTGAAACCCATGCGGCTGCACATGGAAGAGCTTACTCGTCCCCAGCCAGTCGCCCTGGTTGTCGGTGACGAACAGGTTCCCTTCGCGGTCCAACGCCAGACCATTGGGGGAGCGGAAGCCGCTGGCCCAGGGAATGGTCTTCCCGTCCGGGGTGATCTTCATGACCCACCCGCGGTACTCGACCGCGGAGAACATCCGCCCGATGCGACCCCGCGGGCTGTAGTCGCCGCGAATGATCGGTCGTACCGGCCCGTTGTTGGAGGCGGTGTTCAGCGAGAAGTAGAGGCTGCCGTCCGCGGCCATGATGGGGCCGTGGAGGAACTCGGAGTAGTTACCCGACATGCCGAACTCATCGCTGATCGTCTCGAACAGGTCGGCCTTCCCGTCACCGTCCGTATCCACCACCCGGGTGACCTCCGGGCGCTGGCCCACGATCATCTCCCGCTCGTTGATCACCACCACTCCGAGCGGATCGTGAAGCCCGGTGGCGAAAACCGACCACTCGGACGACTTCGGGTCGTAGATGAGGATCTCCCCGTGGTGGAACACCGCCACCACCCTGCCATCTGGCAGGAAATCGATGCCACCGGTCTCCGGAACCTGTCCCGGCGGCGTCGGGATCTCCTCGATCCGATACGGAGGTCGGGGCAGATCCTCGCCTCCCTGCTGTGCCGGCGCGTCCGTGCGGATGAGGGCGGTGGCGACGAGGGCCGCCAGCGCGGCGGACGCGCCGAAACGGATGCGGTCTCTCACGCCGTTCATCGGGCGCCTCCCCCGTTGGGAATCATGGTGATGGTGAATTCACGCGCCTGGGCGGGCGTCAGGGTAAGCACGCCTTCCTGCCAGCGACCCGCGGAGCTCTCGATGCGAACCCCCGCGTCCGGCTCGGTGAGGAAGCGCACCGGCTCGTTCGTCTGAACGCGGAACCTGCGCACCAGCCCTCCCCCGTTGCGCGGCTCTATCCGTTCGCGGATGTCGGCGCCATCCACCGTATAGTGGAACTCGGGGATGTCCCGATCATCCAACTGGTAGCCGAGGAACTCCACTTCCTCCGCCTCGGTCCGGCTGCCGACGCGGAACGGCACGCCGATGTGGCTGCGGTAATAGATCTCCCCCTCCACTGTCGCGTACGCGTTGCCGTTCCCGCGCCAGTGAGGCCAGTTGTCGACGAAGCCGCCACTCCACGCATAGCGCAGGAAGACCTCGCCCGCGTCGAAGTTGTACGACTCCCCTCCCTCGAACCCGACCGCGATGGAGGCGGGTCCGCTCTCCGGCAGGAAGGTGCGCGAGATGGCAGGGAAAGTCGTCCCGTAGGAAAGGGCGGGCCCTTCCTCCTCGGGCTGCGACGGTCCCCCGGACGGACGGCCGCCACCGCCACGCTGAGCACGCGGCGCCTGCGCCGGAGCCTCTCCGGCCGCTTCAGGAGTGCGCTGGCCGGGTGGCACGTTCTCGTCGCTCGCCAGCGCCGGCGGCTCCTGGCCCACGTACATCACCCCGTACATGACGAAGCCGTGCCCAGGGAAGGTACAGACGTAGGGGTAAGCCCCCGGCTCGCTCGGGGCGGTGAAGCGAAGCACGTAGCTGCCACCCCGCTCGACCTGCGGAGTGAAAGCGATCACCTGAGGAATGGAGGGCACATAGTCCTTCTCCACGCCGGCCTGCATTCCCGCCTGGACCACTTCCATGCGCGCCCCTGGCCGAGTGACCACCAGGTTATGGCTCATGTCCGCCACATCGTCGCGGTTCTGGAAGAGGATCTTGACGGGAGCACCTGGAGGGGCCTGGAAGCGCACACGGTCGTAGCGGATCCCCGGAACCGCGTTGATCTCGACCGTGACCGTATCCGATGTCTGCGCCGTGGCCGCCATCGGGGCGCCTGCCCCCATCGCAATCAACAGCAGAACGGCGCGGCTTCTTGAGAGCATGTATTGGTACTTGGAGCCGGGATTCAAGGTTGTAGGGTCATCAGTCGCGCGTTGGAACCGGAATCCTATGAGGCTTCACCCTCCACCACCATGGACCGCAGCTTCTCCTCATCAACCTCCGCCCCGAGACCAGGGCCGGTGGGGACAGCAATCGTTCCGTCGGCGGCGGGCTCGAGGGGAGTGCGCAGGATGCTGACGTCCATGAACTGAGGACCGTTGAGGGCGGCCGGGAGCTTGTACTCGAAAGCTCCGTAGAGAGCCAGCGTACCGGCCAGCGAAACGTCCGGGTCGGTCAGGCCGCTACCGACGATCATCAACCCGGCGTCCTGCGCGATCTCGTACTGCCGCTTGGCCGGGAAGAGACCGCCACAGCGGGCGGGCTTCATGGCGATTCCGTCCAGCAGATCGAGCCGGATCATCTCCATCAGCGTCGACGGGGAGGTGAGCCCCTCGTCCATGAGGATCGGGAGCGCTCCTTGGCGGCGAAGATCGCGGTAACCGGCCAGCCGGTTCGAGGGCAGGGGCTGCTCCAGGATGTCCACCCCCACGTCCGCTAGTTTCGGGGCCGCCAGTAGGGCGGTGGTGGTGTCGTAGCCGCCATTCGCGTCCGCCCAGAGGAATCCGTCCGGGAGCCGCTCCTTTACCCGCCTCGCCAGCTCCACGTCGAACTTCGGGTCCGGGCCGACCTTGATGTTGACGTGGCGGTAGCCGCGCGAGATGCCGTCGTCGAGCAGGGGATCGAGATCGTCGAGGCTGACCGGGTTGGCGGTCCAGCTCATCACGATCTTTCCACCGGTGGGGCGTCCCCACAGCGTCGCGATCGGCTCGTTCATCAGCTTGCCCACCGCATCGTGGAGCGCCAGGTCGATCCCCGCCTTGGCCATCGGCTGACCGGTGGAGAACGAGGGCGCGATGTTCATCTCCATGATGCGGTGCGCCCCCGCAATGTCGAAGACGTTGTGGCCGATGAGCTCGGGCGCGATGTAGTTGCGCAGCGTGCTCGTGACCGTCTCCCGCGTCTCATAGCTCCACTTGGGGATCGGCACGCTCTGCCCCCACCCCACGACCCCGTTCTCCGTGGTCAGCTTGACCACGACCGACGATCGGCCCGTGGGCGTCCCTTCCGGTCCCTCGAAGAACTTGAACCGGCCGACCATCGGGTAGGTGATCGGAAAGAGCTCGATCGAGGCGATCCGTACCGGCGCGAGATCCCGCCAGGCATTGCCCCCCAGCCCCAGCGCCGCGCCGAAGGCCCCCAGCGATAAGCGGCTCACGAACTCTCGTCGGCTCTGGGGCAGCTGCGCGGAACGCTGAATGGATCGAGATGATGGCATGGCGGTTATCCGTTGTCCGTTATCCGTTATGGGACGGGCTATCGGCTATCGGCCGGAATGGGATGCTGCCAATGCGACCACAAGCGCCGCGTCCGCGACTTCTGGCTCCTGGCTTCTGCCCCCCTTCTAGCTTCCAGCTTCTAGCTCCTAGCTTCTCATCCTCAACTTCTCGAAACCTCAAGGAATTCAGAAGAATGCCGGGCAACATTCCGCAGAGAATTCCTCAAATTCCCGGAGCATACGGAAACTCCAACCCCATATAGTACTGCAGCGTATGCTCCGGCCGCTCGTACTCCTCCGGAATTGGCATCCGCGAGAACTGCTGAAAGTACAGCAGCACCGCGTCGCGCCACCAGCGCGCCTCCTTTTCCTGGATCGCGAGGAACGCTCTCACGTCGGCGAAGCGTTGCTCGTCCACCTTCCCCTGCATCGAGTCCCACAGGCGCTGCATCCCACGAACCTGCTCCACGCCCAGGTTGTAGCGGTAGCAGAGCTCTTCCCAGAGGGTGCGCCCGCTCCGCAGCCGCTCGTCCCACCGCACGCGATGGAACCAGAGCAGGTACTCGTCGGGGACCGTCTCGCGGTTGGCGAAGCGGTCCCGGACCTCGGGAAAGTACTGCTCCACCGCGTTGCTGCCGCTGGCCGTTCGATCGAAGCCGAGGCCCAGAGTATCCGCCCGGTGATAGTAGACCGACGTCCAGTCTGGTCGGCCGCCCCTCACCCAAGGCGCAGGGCCGTAGTGGTGGCTCCGCCCCATGATGTGCACAAGCCCGAGGGGCGTCATGTAGTTCACCACCGCCTCCCTTGACTCCATCATCATCTGCACGACGGGCGCGACGAAGGAGGGGTCGTTGCTGAAGGTCATGCGCACCCAGTCTTCGGCGATCTCCCGGGACGAGGCGTACGGATCCCAGGCGAGCCGCCCGAACGCGTACCAGTTGGCCTGGTTGAAGTGCGACCCGCACCAGTTGAAGTCGGTGCCGATGTTCGCCACCCCCGCCATCCCCGTCATCGGATAATCGTGGAGGCTACCGTCGATCACCCGGGCAACGGTGGACCCCTCGCCCTCGGCGTAGGTATCCGCCTTCAGAACTTCCTCGAAGAGAGCACCCAGGTACACCAGGTGTGTCGCCTGCCCGGTGTACTCTTTCGTGATCTGGAACTCCATCATCAGCGGCGTCTCCGGCATCGCGCCGAAGAGGGGGTGAAACGGCTCGCGCGGCTGGAAGTCGAGCGGGCCGTTCTTCACCTGCACGAAGACGTTGTCGCGGAATTCCCCGTCGAGCGGCTTGAACTCATCATACGCCTGACGGATCCGATCCGTTGGCACCTCGTTGCTGTAGACGAAGGCGCGCCAGATCACCACGCCGCCGTACGGAGCGACGGCGTTCGCAAGCATGTTCGCTCCTTCCGCATGGCTGCGGCCGTAGTCCTGCGGCCCGGGCTGGCCCTCTGAGTTCGCCTTGACGAGGAACCCGCCGAAGTCCGGAATGAGCGCGTAGATCTCCTCCGCCTTCGCCTTCCACCAGGCCTGGACGGCCGGATCGAGGGGGTCGGCGGTCTCCAGCCCACCGATCTCGATGGGCGCGCTGAAGCGAGCCGTGAGGAAGACGCGTATCCCGTAAGGCCGGAAGACGTCCGCCAGCGCCGCAACCTTATCCAGGTACATGGGGGTGAGCACCTGGGCATTGGCGTTGACGTTCGTCAGCACCGTCGCGTTGATCCCGATCGAGGCATTCGCCCGGGCGTAGTCCGTGTAGCGTGGAGAGAGATAGTCGGGGAGCTTGTGCCAGTCCCAGAGGGAGAAGCCCGCGTAGCCGCGCTCGACCGTGCGGTCCAGGTTGTCCCAGTGATTCAGCATCCGATACCGCACGCGCGGTGCGCTGCTGATGTCGAGCCGTGATACCGGCTGCTGCGTCTGCAGCAGGCGGAGCAGGTGAAAAGTGCCGTAGAGCGCGCCCACCGGCGTATTTGCCGCCACCACCGTCATCGGTCCCTGGCCGCGCACGTCCAGCGTGCGGAGCAGGTATCCCTCGTCTCCCACTGCGCGCAGGTCCTCGCCCCATGGCTGCGACGCGATGAAGGGCGACGTTCCGGGCGTCCCGACAATGAGCGCGCCACCTCCGGAGGGTGAACCCGCGAGGGGCAGCTCCCGGTCGATCATCCCGCTGAAGGCCCGCACCAGCTCGGCGTGCGCGACCGCCAGCGTCGGGTTCGACGTATCCACCACCAGCTCCGCGAACCTCTCGCGGTACTCGCTCAACCGCTCGGCGTTGCTGACGGGGACGTAGCGCAGCCAGAGGTCGTAGCCGTTCTCGGCGCGAAGCGTCTGCGGCCAGAGGGCCAGCGCTCCGCAGAGCACAATGATCTTCCGGGTAGCGATGCGGAGAGGCATTCCGGTGCTGGGGAACGTAGTATTCGGGCACGGCGAAGGGGCGGGACGGATGGAGAGATGGCCGCCCCTCCGTAGCCCCGGGAGACCGGCGGACCGCTACCAGCGCATCGACGGTCGCCTGTCGTCCTCGGGATCGGCCCAGCGATCGTTCGGGATCAGCGGCGTCCAGCCCGGGCGCAGCGGATCCTGGTCGTAGAGGTACGGCCCGAGCTCCAGGAAGAGCTCGTGATACTCGCGCAGCTTCTCGCGATCGAGCGTTACCCCCAATCCTGGTCCGTCGGGGACCTCGAGGGTGCCTCGCTCATACCGGAGCTTGCCCCCGACGATGATGTCGTCCTTGAGGTGGTGGTAGTGCGCATCGGCCGCGAAGCTCAGGTTGGGCAGCACCGCCCCCAGGTGGAGCATCGTGGCGAGCTGGATCCCCAGCTCCCCTGAGGAATGCACCGCCACCCCGATCTGGAACGTCTCGCAGACGGCGGCCGCTTTCACGCACTGCCGGATGCCACCCCAGAAGGTGGTATCCAGCAGGACGACGTCCACCGCCGGGTGGCGTACGTTGGCCGCGAGTTGCTCGAAATCCACCACCACGGTATTGGTCGCCAGGGGCACGCGCACTTTTTCCCGCACGCGGCGCATGCCGCTGAGGCCGAACACCGGGTCTTCGAAGTAGTCGTTGCGAAGATCTTCGATCTGCTGGCCGAACCGGATCGCCTGCTCGGTAGACCAGACGCCGTTCGGATCGAAACGGAAACGATCGTCCGGAAAGGCGGCCGCGAGCGCACGATAGCACTCCAGCTCGTACTCGGGCGGGAAGACACCGCCCTTGAGCTTGTGGGTCGTGAAGCCGTGCGTCTCGCGCAGCGTGCGCGCCTCGGCGACGAGCTGCTCGACCGTACGTACCTCACCGCTCCCCGATTGATCCGGGTACCTGAAGAACAGGTAGGAGGCGAAGGACACCCGGTCCCTCAGGCGACCTCCCAGCAGGTCGTGCACGGGAGCGTTCCAGGCCTGCCCGAGCAGGTCGAGGCACGCAAACTCCAGCGCGGCGAGGATCTGCGTACGGTTGTTATAGAGTGAGGCCGTGGGGTTGGCGATCAGGAAGCGCAGCTCCTCCAGATCGACCGGATCCCTGCCGAGCAGGTAGGGCTTCAGCCCCTCAAAAGCCGCCACGGCGCTCTGGCCCCCACCACCCATCTCCCCCAACCCGAGCCGGCCGTCGTCCGTCTCCACCTCGACGATCGTGCGAACGAACCGCCCCCAGTGGCACCCGTTTGCGTGCCGGAGCGGAGCGTACAACGGGACGGTCACGGGCGTCGCCCGGATCTCGGCGATCTTCATCGAGGAAAGGGCTCGCGATGGGTACCGACGGCCCGGCGACCCGGCTGGCCGCAAGAGCCGATGGCGGCGAACGGCCCCCGCCCGCGGAAGAAAGAAACGGCCTGAGCGGCGGGCCAGCGGGGCAGTCAGCCCCGAGGTCAGATGATCAGATGACCTGCGCGTGTCAACCTATTCGGGCGCGAGTGCGGGTGTCAAGCAGCGGTCGGCGTGCTGAAAACCTGCCCGTTTCTCCCCTTCCACCACGGCCTTGGCCAGGCCCTGAACCCCCAGCCAACCCGCGCCCGCAATCAGGATCGCCACCCTCTCCCCGGAAGACATACGCATCCCGAGCTCGGGCGCTCCGGGGCGTCGGATAGGCGCCGCCGCGAAGTCCGGCGGAAACGCCGCCCAAGGTCCGCGACCACGCGGCGGAGAGGTCCGACCGAGTCCTCGACACTTCTCCACCCGACCATGGCGGAAAAAGATTGACGGGTAATATGTGACTCTAAGGGTCTGACCACAAACTTCCCGCCGTTTATTGGGTAATCGGTCATGAATTGGCACCAAGACGCTGGCGGCTCTTATGGGGACAGGTTACATTGAGGGCCAATCACCCCCGCGGTTCACCCATCCAGCACCGGAATCCGTACATGAGTCGTCGACGCCAGCCGCATAGGATCCCGCCCCCAATCTCTTACGGGTCTGAAATTCTCGATTCCGAGATAGTTCTCCACGAGTTCCCGGATGACCTGGGGCTGTACCTGTGGAAGAGTGTGCGCACCGTGCGCCTGTGGGGGGAGGTCGGAGACCGGCGATCCCACGTCTTCGACCCGGAGGCTTTCGCGCGCAGAATCACACAGCTGCGCGCCTTACCGCTCGATCGAGACCTGCGGGAATCGCTGGAGACGGCCGCATCGATCCTGGGCGGAGACGACGTGGGACTGGAGACCATCGTCACTGCCTGCCGGCACATCGCCTCCTGGGCGGAAGCGCGCGGCGCGCTGGGTACGGCGCTGGAGTTCACCCAGGCTGCAGCGCTGCTCCAGCCGGGTGACGCCGAGCTGGTGCATTCGGTGGCGCAGCTTGCCCGCCGGCGTGGCGAGTATGCACGGGCGGAATCCTGGTACCGCCAGGCGATTGCGACCGCCCGACGCACCCACGAGTGGATCACCCTGGCGACGGCGTACCTCGAGCTCGGCCGTACCTTCCTTCAGCGGGGCAACCTGCCGGCTGCCCGCCAGACACTGATCCGTGGAGTGCGCGCGGCTACCCGACACTCGCTCTGGGAGGAGCGGGCGCTGCTGAGCCACGAGCTGGCCCGGTTGGCGATGCAGACGGAGCGACCCGCCGAAGTGGTGCGTAGTGGCCGGGCGGCGCTGGAAGCTTACGGCGCGGACCATCCGCGGCTGGCGCGGCTGGCCGCCGATCTCGGCGTCTTCTGGGTGCGGTCCGGCTACCCGCGCGAAGGGGCGCGCGTCCTGGAAGCCGTCGACACCAGCCGGCTCGATCCCGTTGAGCGGTTGGAGCGAGCGGCGGCGTTCGTCAGGGCCGCCGGGGCATCGCACCAGCCAGAGGAGGTGCGCGCCGCCTGGGACGACGCGATGCTCGCCCTCGAGGAGCCGGGCGTGGCGCGGGAGGCTGCCCCCGCCCTGCTGGATCTCGCCCTGGGAGCCGCTGCTGCCGGCGAGCTCGACCTGGCCCGGAAGGCGGCGGAGCGGGCATGTCGTGCCGCCGAGCTGCGATCCGATGGAACCACCCGGGAAGCGGCCGAAGCGCTGTTGCGCGCGGCCCGCGGGGAGGAACCCGCCCCGTCACTTCCCTCCCGACGCGCCCCACGCGAGCTGCGCAGCCTGGCCGACGACCTCGTCGCCATGCTGGGCTCTCCGGCGCAGGCAGCCTGACCATTGAGCGACTTCTCTCTGCGTTCCACCACCACCAGTCCACTCCTCCCCCTAGACCAGGTCGGAACCACGGCTCAGCCGGTTCCGACCATCGGCCTCCACGTGCTGCCGCGCCCGAACGACATCAGACCAATATGCAGTCAATCCCCTCGCCGCTCCTGGTTCTGCATTCCGACCCTGTACTGATCTCGCGACTGAATTCAGTCGCCCAGCAGCGCGGTTACGAGCTTCGTCGCTATCACGGTTGGGCGGAGCTCACCGAGGCGGCTCGCTCCGCGCCCGCCTCCGCGCTCATCATCGTGGACCCGTACGAAGGGACGCTGGACCGGAGCCAGATCGCGCCCGAGCTCGCGCGCCTTCTGGACGAACTCCCCTCACTGGCGATCACCGCCGCGATGCATCTCGTGCCGGGCACGCAGGAGCACGTGCGACGGCTGGGGGCGATGGGGGTCGTGCAGGTAATCGACCTGGAAGAGGAAACGACCACGACCGCCGTCGCCCAGCGGCTCGACTCCGCTCGGGGTCGCCCCCTGCGCGCGCTGATGGATCGGGCGCTGCCCGACTCCACCTCCGGCGCCGCTCGCGCTATCCTCGCCGCGGCCACCGCAATCGTAGCCGAGGGCGGGCAGGGTCAGGACCTTGCCGAGTTCCTGAATGTGACCCCACGGACCGTTTCCCGCTGGTGTCGCCGTGCCGCGCTTCCCCCACCCAAGCGCCTCCTTGCCTGGATGCGGATTCTGCTGGCCGCCGAGCTCCTCGACGACCCCGGCCGCAGGATCACCGAGGTCGCCGCCTCCTGCGGCTACGCCGCGGACAGCAGTCTCCGGCACACGTTGCGCACCTTCGTCGGCATGACCCCCACCGAGCTGCGGCAGCGCGGTGCCTTCGCCGTGAGCTCACGCCTCTTCCTGGAGGCGCTCGCCGAAGCCCGCTCGGCGGACAAGCGCTATCGCGCGCCTTCGGCGCGGTAAACGGCGGAGGGTGCGCGGGCACTCGGGGGGCACGGCAGGAAATCAGCCTGTAGGGGCGGCCCGTGTGGCAGCCCGCAACTCGATACTGCGGGTTTCAGGGAGGCCGTCCGCAGCATCAGCGCGCGGACGCCCACAAAGGGCGCCCCTACAGTCCGATCTCGAGGACGAACCCGCGGGGCCTCTGACGCGGCCTCAAGCCGGAGCCGTCGCGGTGGCCGATCGCGCCGCGCGGTCGATCGATTCCCAGAGAGCGATCCGTTCGGCGAGCTCCAGCCCGTACTGGAGAAAGGCGCGGAATTTTTCCGGGGCCTTCTCGGGCTCCACGGTGACGGCGGAGAAGACCAGGCTACCGTAAACCGCCTTGGCCGCCGCATACCGGGGCGGCGGAATCTCCGCCATCCCCGGCGGCGCCAGGCTGCCACCACTCAGAAACGCGGCCAGCGCCGCGCACCCCGCTGGCGACTCCAGGCTCGCCGCGTTTGCCGCTTCCAGCGCCGCCCTCCGGTGCTCGTCGGTCGGCTCCGAGATCCACTTCTCAGTGGCCAGCAACGCCGTCTGCTCCTCCTGCGGCGGCACCTCTCCCAGCCCTTTGCGAGCACAGAGCCAGGCCCACCAGACCGCCTCGCGGCGGGGGAGCAGGTGCGCCAGAAACTTCACCGCGTCGGCCAGATACTCCGCCTCGATCAACGCATCCAGGTACTCCCGCGGCCCGAACGCCGGTCGCTGTAATCCCAGCGCCGGTGATTCCAGCTCGGCCATGGAGGCAACCTGCGCAACGACGTACGCTAGCGGATTGGTGGATGCGGGTTCAATCATCGGAGGCGGGACAGGAACGAGAGGCGTGGTGGCGGGACACGGGGGATCCCAGCGGCCAGACACCTGCTGTCAGCATCTAATCGTTTGCTGCCGGCAGACGATTGTCAAGCACGGTGGGACTCCAACGCTGTCGAGAGACAGAGTTGCCGCATATCTTCTCCGGGTCCCGCCACCGCCACCTCGTCGCAAACACACGACTATGCTGCCCTTCCTCGCTGCGACCATTGAAGAATTCGCTGCTATCCGCTCCCTCTTCGCCCGCTCCGGCTACTCGGAAGCCAACGTTTGCGCACGTACCGGCGTTGAGCGTATCGAAGACGTAGAGACGCTGCTCGAGGGCCGCGCGGGCAATCCGAATGTCGCCGACGCCCTCGACGTGCTGATCCGCCTTTTCATCGACTGCCTGCCGGTTCCTATCCCGGCGGTCGACACACTGCTCGCCGGCGACGGTCTCGAAGCCCTCAAACGCCTCAGCCTCCTGGCCGAACACCCCCGACAGCCTGGCCATTACGCCGCCAGCGTGCGTCTCTATCCCACGCACGGCCTCTACATTGCTTCGGACCTGGAGACCGATGCCCCGGGCCTCGCCCAGCCCGAGGAGCTGGGGCAGCCCGACCACGTTTTCTCCGCGATCACCTCACTCACCGGCACCTTCCTCAGCCAGCTTCCCACCTCCCCCTGCGAGCGCTTCCTGGAGCTCTGCGGCGGGACAGGGATCGCGGCCTTGCTGGCGGCACGTACCGCGAGAGAGAGCTGGACCGCCGATATCACCGAGCGCGCCACCCACTTCGCAACCTTCAACGCCCGACTGAACGACCTGCCCAACGTGAAGGTGGCACAGGGCGACCTCTACGAACCCGTGCGCGGCCTGACCTTCGATCGGGTCGTCGCCCACCCGCCTTATGTGCCGGCGACGGAGACGCGATTCCTCTACCGTGACGGCGGGCAGGACGGGGAAGAGATCATCCGTCGGATCCTGCACGGTTTGCCCGACTACCTGGAGCCGGGCGGAAGCTTCTATCTCACCTGCGTCGCCACCGACCGTCGGGAAGGGCCGCTCGAAGAGCGATTCCGCCGGATGCTCGGCCATTCGGAGAACGAATTCGACCTGCTCCTCGTCGTCCATTACGAGATGCCGCCGCCCGAGTACTACGGACGCCTGGCTGCAGCGGGTAGGATTCCCTACACCGCCGCCGAAGAGCGGACCGAGCAGTTCCGCGAGCTCGGAGCGGAGCGGGTCGTCTACTGTAGCATGGTGCTGCGGCGCCAGACTGCTGAGCGTGCACCTTTCACCCTGCGAAGGGAGCGCGGCGTGAACGCAGCCAACAGGGAAGCCGAATGGCTGATCCGTTGGTGGACCCGCGCGATCGAAGAAAAGGACCTGCTGGAGCGTCTGCTCGACTCTCGAGCAAGACTGCTCCCCCACGGGCGCCTCGAGGTCATCCACCGGGTCGAGGATGGCGAGTGGCGCGTGGAGTCGTCGCGAATGCGCGTCGGTTATCCATTCGTGCGCACGATCGACCTGTCCCTGAATGCGGCCATGCTGCTCACCCTCTTCGACGGAGAGCGCACCGGACGTGAGATCTTCGACCGGTTGCAATCCTCCGGTGCGCTACCGCAGGAGGCGACGCCGGAGGGGTTCGCGGAGTTCATCCGCGAGCTGGTGACGGAAGGAGTGCTGGCTCTGGAGGAGACCGGCGAGCCCGAGCAGATGCCCGGAAGTGCAACCGTGGCATCAATCTAGCGAATTGAACTCTCCTGTTCGGCATCGATGGCGGCCATGAAGCGCGGTCGCGGCGACGAATCGTCCGCGACCGCGGCGGTCACGAAAGCAGGAGGAGTTCGATGCAGCGATATACTTCCGAGCAGCGACGGCGCTATGCCGATCAGCTCTGTGCCATGATCAGGGAGTGGATCGGCAACGAAGAAAACCACTTCGAGTTCAGCGTCCAGCGAGGTGTCGAGTGGCGGCCCGAAATGGGCACCGGCGACCGTCATCCGCGACCCAATCCGAGCCTGACCTTCACGCTGTTGATCAACGGAGGTGCCAGGGACACGGCGGGCGAACCGATCATTCCCGCACCACGTGTGTTTGGCGATAACGACGTCATCAATTGACCATCGACAACTGATCATCAATTGATCATGGTGACCGCCCCCTTCACCGTCATCATGGCGTCGGCGGTCACCTGAGTCATCAGACCCTTCACCTGCGTCTGCACCTGGCCCTCGATCTTCACCATCATGCCTTTGATGGTGATCCCCGTCTGGTCGATCTTGATCGAGTTCTGGCCCACTTTCATCTCGATGCCCTGCATCGCCTCCTCGGAGATGGAGCCGAGCTTCGCCTGCGTCGTCGCGTTGCCCATGTTGAGGACGAGCGAGGCGTTGCCCATCTTCAGGGTGGTCGTCAGGTTGCCTTTCTCCAGCGTCAGCTCGTCGTTGCCCACGGCCAGGCTGACGCTACGGTTCCCCTTCTTGATCTCGACCGTCTCGTTACCCTGATCGAGGGTCACGCTGCGGTTGCCCTGTTTCAGCGTGATTGCCTGGTCGCCGGTTGCGAGGGTGATCGTCTGATTCTTGTAGACGTCGACCTTCTGGCTCCCGTCCGAGGCATTCGAGCCGCCGACTCCCACCTCGATCGTCTGGTTGTTGAAGATCTGGACCGTCTGGTCGCCTTTGTCCTTCTTCTCGAAACCCACCTTGCGAGTTTCGTTGTTCTCCACCACCGCGTTCAGATTCTTCTCGGCGTGGAGATAGATCTCCTCCTCCCCTTTCTTGTCCTCGAAGCGGAGCTCGTTGAAGGTCTCCGGACTGCCTTTCGGGGTGCTCCGCGTCTTGATCCCGGTCTGCGTCGCGTTGTCGGGTAGCTTGTACGGGGGCATCGTCTCGGGGTTGTAGACCATGCCCGTGATCAGCGGACGATCCGGGTCGCCCTCGAGGAAGTCCACCACCACCTCAGAGCCGACGCGCGGAATCGCGACCATTCCCCAGTTCTTACCCGTCCACGGCGAGGACACGCGAAGCCAGCACGAGCTGGCGTCGTTCTTCTTCCCCTCCCGGTCCCAGAAGAACTGCACCTTCACCCGGCCGTACTTGTCGGTGAAGATCTCGGCGTCCTTCGGGCCGACTACCACGGCTGTCTGAGAGCCGTAGACCCGCGCCTTGGGAGTGACTCGCGGCGGCGCGAAAGGAACGTCCGCGGGGATACAGCTGAAGGAGTTCTCGTATTTGAAGGGCGCGCCGTCCACATTCTCGTAGTTCTCCACCGACGCGACGTGGCGAACGCTGACCAGGTAGTACTCGCGGTTGGCATCCCGCCGATAGTGACGCTCGATGCCGAACTTGTGCCCGGGAATGAGCATCGGGTAATTGCTCGCTCCGCTCAGCCGCGTCTGGAGAGCGCCGGCCTCGCGGGCCCGAATCTCAGCCGTGCGGGAATTGTCGCTGAGGATCTTCTGCAGCTCCGAGGCCTGGTCTCCCCCGCCAGGGCTGACTCCGTCGAAACGTTTGGCGTACTCACCGGGGTAGTCGTAGAGCTCGGCTGCTGGTGCGCCATTCTCCACTTCGTCCGCTGCCGAGACATCAGTGGACGGGAGCTCGAAGTTGTGATCCCACAGCGTCACCTTTCCGCTCACCATCGAGCTCTCGAAGTCCAGACCCAGGATGCGGGGCTCCGTAAGCCCCTCCGGCACGGTGGAATCGGGTGAGACAGGGATCTTCGTGGTACTGCCCGGAATCGTGGGTGCCTGCAGCGAGATATTGCCGAGCACGAGATCGTGGCTGCCGGACGCGTGCTTGAAGAAGTAGAAGATCCCCTCCTCCTCCATCAGCCGCGAGAGATAGGCGAATGAGGTCTCGCCGTACTGGACACAGTAGTTCCGCGGCTCGAACTGGCCGTTGATCTGATTGGTGTGATCGACGCCGAGCTGCTTCAGAACCTTGGTAAGGATGTCCGGGACCGCCACGCCCTGGAAGATCCTGTTGTCTCGCACCAGTGTGCCGAGCCACAGCTTGGGCACGACCTCGGCTCGGTAGCGCGCCAGTCGCACCAGCCGGGGGCCCTGCCCGAAGCGGCTGATGATGCCGTTGATGTAGCGGGTCTCGCTCCCGAAGTCGATCTCGATGGTGACCGATTGCCCGAGTAGCTCCGCGGGATCCAGGTCGCTCTTCTCCGAGAGCAGGTCCAGCTTGAATCGGAAGAGGGAGGAGACGTACTCCTCCCCTTCGAGCCGCTCGAGAAGGAGGACGTCCTTGCCGAGCGGAGTGCTGATCCGTAGCGGTCGGTTCGCCTGTGTCAGTTCTCCCGCCATTACGCCATCCCGTGCGAAGATGGACCGCCCTCAGGCGGAGGCCACCGGGACGTTCACCGCCACCGGTTGAAGCTCGTCGAAGTGATACTCGAAGGCGCCGTCCTGACCGACGGCAACGCGGATCCTGTCCGGCTTCTTTCCTTCCACCATCCGGGAGAGCAGGAGCCTGGAGAGGTCGGGCAACAACGTATTCGTCAGAATGTTGTCGACATTGCGCGCACCGCTCTCCACCTCGGTGCAGCGCTCCGCGACCACGTCGATCAGCGCACCATCGTAATCGAGCTGGAGCCGGTGCGCCTCTGCCATGCGTCGCTGGATCTTGCCGAGCTTCAGCCGGATGATCTGCTTGAGGTTCTCGTCCCGGACGGGGAAATACGGAATGATGACCAGTCTGCCGAGGAACGCAGGCTTGAAGATCTTGTTGAGCTCCGGCTTCAGCGCCTTCACCAGGCCTTCATGGCCGGGCATGGTCTCGGGATCGGCAGTGAGCTTCATGATCGTATCGGTTCCCGCATTGGTGGTGAGGATGATCACCGTGTTGCGGAAGTCGATCTGTCGCCCCTCGCCGTCCTCCATCACGCCCTTATCGAAGACCTGGAAGAAGAGCTCGAGCACGTCGGGGTGCGCCTTCTCCACCTCGTCCAGGAGCACCACCGAGTATGGCCGGCGGCGCACCGCCTCCGTGAGCACTCCCCCCTCACCGTAGCCCACGTATCCGGGAGGCGATCCCTTCAGCGTCGAAACGGTGTGTGCCTCCTGGAACTCCGACATGTTGATGGTGATGAGATTGTGCTCACCGCCGTAGAGCAGGTCGGAGAGGGCGAGGGCGGTCTCGGTCTTCCCGACACCCGACGGGCCGACCAGCATGAACACGCCCTTGGGCTTGTTCGGATCCTCGATTCCTGCTCGTGACGTCTGAATCCGCCGGCTGATATACTCCAGCGCGTGATCCTGCCCGATCACCCGTCCGGCGAGGTGCTTCTGCATGTCGAGTACGGCCTGCAGCTCGTCGCGCAGCATCTTGCCGACCGGAATCCCCGTCCACCCGGAGATCACGCTGCCGACCAGCCGTGAGTCGACGCAGACCGGGATCAGCGGCGACTCCCCCTGTACCTCTTCCAGCTCGGCATTGAGGCGGTCGAGCTCGGCGCGCAGGCTCCGCAGGTCGGGGGTGTTCGGCGGATCAACGGGTTCGCTGCCGTCTCCGGCCGTTTCGTGCCTGGCGACGGAGGCAGCGCGCGCGGCCACCAGCGCCTCCTCCACGGCCTCGCGCGCCGCCCGAACTCGCTCGACCAGCTCACGCTCGCGCTCCCAGGCCGCCTCTAGCTTCTCCAGCCGGCTCTGTGTCTGCGCCCGGAGGGCGGCGATTGCCTCGAGTCGCTGCGAGTGATCCACCCCCAGCGCACTCTCCCGCTCCAGCACCCGCTGCTGCACATCCAGGTCGTCCAGAGTTCGCCGCGCATCCTCGATCGGCGCGGGAACCGTAGACTGTCCGAGCGCGAGACGTGCGCACGCCGTGTCCAGGACGCTGACCGCCTTGTCCGGGAGCTGCCGATCGGGGAGGTAGCGGTGGGACAGCCGCACCGCAGCCTCCACCCCATCGTCCAGGATGCGCACGTTGTGATGCCGCTCGAGGGCCGACACGATCCCCCGCATCATCACCAGGCATTTTTCCTCCGACGGCTCCTCCACCTTCACGAGCTGGAATCGGCGGGCGAGTGCGGGGTCCTTCTCGAAGTACTTCTTGTACTCCGACCAGGTGGTGGCGGCGATGGTGCGAAGCTCACCGCGCGCCAGCGCCGGCTTGAGCAGGTTGGCCGCGTCGTTCTGCCCGGCCTGGCCGCCGGCTCCGATCATGGTGTGGGCTTCGTCGATGAAGAGGATGATGGGCGTGGGTGAAGACCGCACCTCCTCGATCAGGCCCTTCAACCGGTTCTCGAACTCACCCTTGATTCCCGCCCCCGCCTGGAGCAGAGCCAGGTCCAGAGTGCGTAGGGTGACCCCCTGAAGCGGCGGCGGCACGTCGCCGTGGGCGATCCGCATCGCGAACCCCTCCACCACCGCCGTCTTCCCCACCCCCGCCTCGCCGACCAGGATCGGGTTGTTCTGTCTGCGCCGGGTGAGGATGTCGACCACCTGGCGGACTTCGAAATCGCGGCCCAGGACCGGATCGAGCTTGCCCTGGCGAGCGCGCTCGGTGAGGTCGATGGTGAACTGATCGAGGTTGGGGGTCTGTCCCGAGCCACGTACCGCGCCCTCGCCGGCGGAACTCGGCGCCGCGGCGCCGGTCGCCCGCGACTCCTCGACAGATTCGGCGACGGTGGTGGCGAACTGCCGCTGGAGGTCCTCGGCGCGGATCTTTTCGAACTCCCGGCTGATCCCGCGGACCATGCGCGCCAACTCCTCGTTGGCGACGAGCGCCAGGATCGTGTGCCCGCTGCGGATCTGCGATGCCCCGAAATCCAGCGAGCCCAGCGTCCACGCATCGCTCAGCATCTTCACCAGGCTGGGGCTGAGGGAAGGAGTGCGCGCGTTGCCCGAACGCAGGCGATCGACGCTGGCGGTGAGGTCGGCAGCCAGGCGAGAGCGGTTCACCTCGTAATGGCGGAGGATCGCGGCGAGGTCGGCGTCCGGGACGTCGAGCAGCTTGAGCAGGTAGTGCTCTACCTCCACGTCGTAGTTCGTCCGGGACAGGCAGAGACCCGCGGCTGCCTCGACGGCGTTGCGGGTGGTGTCGTTCAGCCGTCCGATCAGCGATCGCAGGTTCACGTTCATCGATGTCTCTCCGCTAAAGCTTGAGGATTGTGTCGTCCGCGTCGCGAGAGAACTCCGCCGACCGGATCCAGGTCGCCCACCCGAGTGGCTGGCGATGCGTGTCGTCACCCAGGACGACGCCGGGAACCTCCTGCGCCGCGAGCACGAGCTGGAGCTCGAATTCGTACTCGTCGCGGCCGTAGAAGCGGGTCAGCTCGCGCAGCCGCGCGTAGGCATCACCAGTGGGGAGAAAGCGCTCGTACTGATCGAACGGGAGTGGTCCGATACGGATGCGGACGCGACTCTGTGGATCCCAGATCTCGTCCCCGACTACCGCGCCTCGCCCCAGGCAGGAAGAGGGGCCGGTTCCGTCCTCGGAGAGGGCACAGAGATCGTGCTCCGGCAGCGGGTACCATCCTCCCTCGAACTGACTCACCTGGACGGGCACGCCGAAATAGTCCTCGAGGAGCTGCTCCAGCGCCACGGCGCTTCGCTGCGGCGCGGCGAGCAGACCAGCATAGAAAACGAGCGCCTCCTCCTCGAAGGGCAGGCCTTCGCGGGTCGCCGGAAGCCCCATCCCCACCAGGTCCAGCAAATGCTCTCGAAGGGCATCGCCCTCCTTCCCCACCTCCACCGCCACCCGGTATTTCTTCCACGCCCGGTAGAAGAGGGAGAGGATCCGGTGGTGGAACAGATCCAGGAAGTCGCCGAGGGGCGACTCCCGGATCCTGCCTCGCTCGATGGTGAGCTCGGTGTAGTGATGAGGCAGAACTCCCTGAGGCCCGATCAGCCCCAAAAAGTTCACCCGCATCGACGCAGGTCCTGAGTCGTCCCAATCGAGCGAATGGATCTCGCCGGGAGGGAACGCGATGCTCCTATGGGCGCTGAAGCGCACCACCTCCCGGGACGGATCCACGAAGTGGCCGACCGGCTCCCGATCCGGCCTCAGCTCCTCCAGCAGGCGAACCGCCTGGAAGAACCCGAAGGCGCTGGGATCTTCCCGTAGCGCCTCCTCGAGCGCGCGCCGCGCTAGAGCAGCGTCTTCCATCCCGCTCGTGGCGCCCACTCCGCCAGCACACCGCGCCTCTGGCGGGACCTGGCGGTGACCGCACAGAAGCTGTTCATGGAGACGGCGAGGGCCAGGAAGTGGTGCAGCACTGAAGCCAGCAGGTAGACGCCTCCCCCCGCAAAGTGCTCCTCGTCGAAATCGATCTCCACCCGATGCCCCCGGGCGAAAGTGAGCCCGAACTCCCCTTCCACCCGCGCGTGGGTGGGCGCACTTCGCACGTCGACGATCCCCGAGATCTGCGCCTCACCCGCGGCGGTCTCGCCCACGTTGTGAAGCCTTAGAAGTTGCTTGAGCGGCTCCGGGCCGCCGGAGACCAGCGAAGTGTAGTTGAGCGAGAGCTGGGTGATCAGCTTCCACAGTTGAGCGGTTCCGAGCGCCGGCTGGAGTGCCTCGGTGGGCTTGACGAGCGCCACGATCCGGTGGATGGGACCGCCGCCCGGCAATTCGAAGTCTCCCGCCGGGTTTCCGAAGGGAAGGCGGCTAGGGAGGTTGCCATTGTGGCAAAGCAGTCGCGCGGTAACCGCGGTGGCGTTGGGCCGGGCGATGGCGCCGGTGCGGTCCACGAAGGAGAGGTACACGTCGGTGCCCTCGTCCGCGCGCCAATGCACCGGCTTCCGGCGCGCATGCCAGTAGCGCTCAGCCGTGCCGCGCCTCGCATGCCCCATGGAGTAGAAGGGCTCGAAGCGAATGGGAGAGGCACTGTCGGGCGTGGTCGCGACCACTTCTTCGATCGAATAGATCCCCGTGTTGCTTCGCCGTTTCAAGTCCGGGACGAGGAGGTATTCCTCGCGAGTATGATCCAGCAGAATGGGCTCCGAGACCTGCGGGAAGAGGTTGACGATCGGAGCGCAGTTCAGGCGGATCGTGTCGGCCGCAACGCCCGCCTCGAGCATCGCCCGGCGCTCACTTCGTTCGAAGCTGGAGATCAGGAAGACCACTTCGATCCGCGAGCCGAAACCGGCGGCGCGCACCCGCTCGAAGCCGGTCAGATCGAGGAAGAGGAACTTGCCCGGGAAGGTGAAATACTCCTGCAGCAAGCGGTAGCCGACGAAGGTGCGGCCTTCCGACGGAAGCATCCCTTCGTTGCGTGCGAAGCCTACCGGCCGCAACGCGCTGGGTGGCAGGCTCACGACCGGAGCCGAGCTGTCCGGCGTGCGATCTCGAATGACGATCTCGAGGCAGTTGTTGCACAGCAGCTCGTACAGCGTGGTCGCCAGGTTTGGCTCGGCGCTGAGGTGCAGGCGTAGCTCGTCGATCTCCAGCTTGTCGAACCCGAAATCGGAGGGAGCGCGGAGATCCACCTTCAGCGCCGCCACCGCACCTCTGGTCGCCAGCGGCGGATCGAGCTGGTAGGGAACCGACCACCGCGCCGCTTCCACTTCCACGGGCCAGAGTCGGGTCGTGTAGCTGCAGCGAAAGCGGCAGGGAACGCCGCCGACCGGACGCGAGTGGAGAAGCGCGTCCGCGGGCACCTCCAGCCCGCGCGGGAGCTTGGCCTGTTCCTCGTCGAGCTGGAACTGCACCAGCGACATCGAGGGGGTCGGACGGACGTAATGTGGATAGACGACGTCCAGCAGCGCCTCACTGAACTGCGGCAGGTCGTCCTCCAGACGGAGCTGCACCCGCGCGGCAAGGAAAGCAAAGCCCTCCAGCAAGCGCTCAACGTGCGGATCATCGCACTTGGTCGGCTCGAGCAGCAGCCGGGACGCCACCTTCGGGTAGCGGCGGGCGAACTCGGCGCCGGTCCGCCTGAGGAAGCTCAGCTCCTCCTCGTAGCGGGCAAGCAGGGCGTCACGCACCGTCGCCTCCGTTCACGAAGATCTTTCCGGAGGCGGTTTCGAGCACCGTGTCGAAGACCACGCGCTCGGGGTTCGGCTCCATTCTCAGTAGGGCTTCGATCACGAAGCGGGCAAGGCGCGATCCCTTCTCCTCGGCCGGGTGTATCGTCACCCTCACGTCGGCGAGGCGGGGCTCGAAGAGACGGATGCACTCCTCTATGTCACGAGCCAGGGCCTGCAGGGCGTCGGGCGAGTCGGCGCTGCGTGAGCTGACGTCCGGCAGCCCGAAGTGATAGACGGACCGCTGGACCTCCCGGTACGCCTCGGGAGCCGGCTCCGAGATCCGGCGAGTGTTGAGAAGCCATTCGAGGTCGCGGACCAGCGACTGCTTCAGCGCCTCCACCGACCCGACCCAGGAAGAGCCCGCTTCCCAATCGGCGGGCTGGATCAGCCGGTCGATCACCGAGAGGCGAAGGGTGGGCTCCGGGCCGGTGCTCATTGCTCAGGTGATCCCCGTCCAATCTGCATACCCTGGATCGGATCGAGGCGGCAGACACGGACGAAGAGGTGCTGCACTGACGAGGTGTCGCCGTCGATATCCACATTGGCCCGGTAGAGGAGCCCCAGCGCTCGCGCCACGATCCCCGCCTCTTCCCAGGTCTCCAGGTTGTGCTCGGTGATCGTCTCGGAGAGCTCTTCCAGGATCGGCAGCGCCACCATTGGCTGCCCCGCCTCGACCAGGATGGACGCCGCCTCCATGCGCCGCAGGAATCGTCCGCGCTGGCTGCGCTCCTGCTCCGCCTCTCGCATCAAAAGGTCGACCGCGTCGTTGTGACGACCGGCCTTTGCCAGCTCCCGAGCGCGCGCAAGCGGATCGAACCGCGTGCGGCGCGGCGGAGGTGGAGGCCCGTCTTCCTCCGCGGGAGCGCTCTCCGGGAGCAATCCCTCAGCGCGCAGCCAGGCCCGCGTCTCCGCGTTGGCGGTGGGCGTGTCGTCGGCGAGGGTCAGCGAGGGGAGCTCGGGGATGTCGGCCAGAAGCTGGCCCAGCGCACCCCGGATCAACCGTCCCACGACGAGGTGGTCGTCGCCGAGGGCATCGGTGGCAGTGACCACGTAGCGCTGAAGGTCGAGCCAGCCGCGGCCGTACGGGGTGGCCATGACCTCCTCGGCCGCTTCCAGCAGCTCGGGCCATTGCTCCTCGAGGAGCAATGCCTTCAGCCGAGAGCGCAACTCGGTCGGGGGCGCGGCGAGGAGTGTCGGTTCCACCCCGTCCCCACCGGCGCGCAGCTCGCCCCAGCGGAGACCTCGCAGCATGAGGTAGGGGCCGGGATCGGCCGGATTCTCGCGGCGCAAAAGCCGCGCGGCCGCCGCAATGCTCGCTTCGGCGCCAGCGCGGCCGACGGGGGCCATGGCGGGAGAAGCGGCCAGGCTCGCGACCTGGCCAGCGGCAGCGTCGATCGTTCCGCCGCCTGTCGCTTCGGCGTCGAACAGCGGAGCCACCACAGCCTCGGTAACCACCTCCGGTTCGACAACCACCGGGTCGGGATCGGTTTCCAGCTTCCGGTCCAGCAGCTCGCTGGCCACCTGGCGGACCTCGCGCAACGCATCGGCGAGCGAGCTGTAGTTGGGCGCATCGACGCCGAATAGCTCGTCGCTCACGCGCTCCAGCTGAGCGAGCGATTCCGAGGCCTGGTCGATCCCCTGGATCAGCGTCCGGTACCACGTCTTGGGAGTCGCCGCAAAAGCCGCGTCGAACTCCTCGGCGGTGAGCCGGCCGGCCGCGATCGCCGCGTTACGGGCGTCGCGCGCCTCGTAGGTGGTGGCGTTTTCCTCGTAGCCCACCACACGCGAGTCGCGGTACGCCGCCATGTCGTAGCCCTCCTGAACCACCGGCATGGTGCGCACGGCGGGACCGAGGTACCCTCCGAGCCAGACGAGGGGAGCGGCCCGCATCTCCGCGTCGCCGTCCTCCAGCTCGGGGTGCAGGTGATCCCAGAAATTCTCCAGCAGCCCTCGAATGAGGTCCAGGCCGGCGGCGAACGACCCGAAGCCCTCCTGCTTCAGCAGAGCCTCCGCCAGCCACGCGGCTATCTGGAGGTCTTTTGACCGTTCCCGCAGGACCTGAGTCGCAAGTCGAATGACGAGGCCGTAGTCGGCGGTCTTCCGCTCGCGCTCCCACTCGCCGCTGGGGAGGTCCGCCTCCTCCGTCCTGGCGACTCGGATCTGATCGTAGACCGGATCGTAGCGCAGGTATTCGCCCCCGGGGTTCTCCCCCGGGATCGCTTCCAGCAACTCCGCGGCTTCCAACGGCATCGTTTCGGGGCTTTACGCTTCCGGGGAGTTGATCACGAGCTCGCGCACCTCGAGGATGGGAACGAGCTCATCGTCGACTCGGAGGAGCTTCTGGCCGATCGGAACGACGGTACCGTCCGGAAGCTCCTCCCAGTCGGTGACCCTGCCGAGGCGCACCTCCTCGTCGGAGCTGCGCCAGGCAAGGGGAGTGGTGGCGGGGACGAGGACTTCACCCAGCTCGGCGCGGGTGAAGGACTCGCCTGGTCTGACTACGGCGGGGATCCATAACAGATCGCGCAACCGCTGTGGGAGAGGCGCGGTCACGGAAGCGATCTGCGCGAAGGGAATCCAGGTGTACTGGCCCGCGGCGTAAACCTCCAACCGTGCCCCGATCCGCGGGTCGGCATCGGAGATCGAGGAGAAGGGCTCTCCGTTGAGAGTTCCGGACAGCCGCTCCGGCGCGGGAGAGCCCGAAGCGGCACGATTGTCCAGGAAGAGCTGCTGCCGCGTGCGTTCCGCGTGCAGGGCGCTGCGGTAGAGCAGCGCCCCCATTTCCGCCTCCCGACTGGTTTGCGCGATCAGGTCCAGTTGCTTCTCGGCGCGATCGAACTCGCCGGCGAAGCAGAGGAGCTCGAACAGGAAGGTCCGCTCGCGCACGAGCGTCGGATCCTGTCGAAGGTTTCCTCCCAGCACCTGGATGGCTTCGGAAAGCCTTCCCTGCTCGTAAAGCTGCTGCGCGTTCATAGCGAGAGGCAGAGTCCGAGATCACTCCGGAGCGTTCGCGGCGATGTCCCACGAAACCGACGGTGCCTTGGCCTGCGCACCCTTCGGCGCCTGTTCCTTATAGGTCATCTTCACCTTGGCGAAGTTCAGCGTGACGCTCTCCGTAAGCCGGTCCTCACCACCGCTGCCACCGGTCGAGTAGGACGTGACGAGCACGTCCGCCATGTGGATCGTGAGGTACTCGAGGGGCGTCTCGCCCGCCTTGCGTACGACCAGCGTCGCCTCGGGGAAGTGCTTGCCATTGCAGCAAGCGAGGAAAATCTCGGTGCTCGCCAGGTCGACGTACTTGGTGAAGGAGAGGTCCTGGACATTCACCTTGCCGGAGCCACCGCCGCCCCCTGTATGGAAGCTTCCCGCGTTGCTGGCTCCCCAGCTCCAAGCGAGAATGTCAATCTCGTCCTTATGAGTCTTGTCTTTGGACTCGCCCTGAATGTCGCCCAGCTTGAGGAACATGTCGACTGCCATGACCGTTTCTCCCGTGATGGAGTGAAGGGATGGAACTGCACGACAAGGAGTGATTGCGGGCGGGCGGCTGCCCCCCCGCAATCACTCCGAGGGGCGCTACGCCTGAGCCGGCGGCGGAAGGTCCGCGACGAGGCGCATCGATACGGACAGCTCGTCGAGTTGGAAGTGGGGCCGCAGGAAGGCGACGGCACGGTAGGCTCCCGGCTTGCCGGGAATCTCCATCACGTCCACACGGGCTTCCTTCAACGGCTTCTCCGCCTTGACGCTGAAGCTGGCGCTGTCGTTCGTGACCACGTAGTTGCCGATCCAGTTGTTCAGGAACTGCTCCATCTGGTCTCGCGAGCTGTAGCCGCCAATCTTGTCCCGCATCATCGCCTTGAGATAGTGGGCGAAGCGAGAGACGGCGAAGATGTAGGGGAGCTGCGCAGACACGCGGGCGTTTGCAGTCGCGGCAGGCTTGTCGTACACTTTCGGCTTCTGGCACGACTGGACGCTGAAAAACGCGGCCTTGTCGGTCCCCTTCTGGTGCACCAGCGGAATGAAGCCCAGATCCGCGAGCTCCTTCTCCCGACGGTCCGTGATCGGGGTCTCCGTCGGGCACTTCATGATCAGCTCACCTGAATCAGTGCGGAAGTTGTGGACGGGCAGCCCCTCCACCAATCCTCCGCTCTCCACGCCGCGAATGGTCGCACACCAGTTGTATTTCGCAAATGAGTTGGTGATACGCGCGGCGAGCGCCCAGACGGCGTTCCCCCACAGATACCGGTCGTGGTCGGTCCCGTCGACCTTCTCATCGTAATCGAAAGCCTCCACCGGTACCGTATCACGCCCGTACGGCTCGCGAAGGAGCATGCGGGGGGCGGTGAGCCCCACGTAGCGGCTGTCCTCGCTGTCCCGGAAGGTCTTCCAGCGGGCGTATTCGGTGGTATCGAATACCTTGGCGAGATCACGCGGGGCGTCGAGCTGGGTGAAGCTCTCGAGATTGAACATGCTCGGCGACGCGCCCGCGAGGAACGGCGCGTGCGCCGCCGCGGCGACCTGCGAGACCTTCTCGAGCAGCTCGATGTCCTGTCCCGACTTGCCGAACTCGTAGTTGCCGATGAGTGCCCCGAACGGAGCCCCACCGAACACTCCGAATTCCTCCTCGTAGACCTTCTTGAAGAGAGCGCTCTGGTCGAACTCGGGGGCGCGCTGCAGGTCGCGCAGCAGCTCCTTCTTGGAGGCGTTGAACACCTTGATCTTCAGCATCGTGCTCGTTTCCGTGTTGTCGAGCAGATACTTCAGCCCCCGCCAGGCCGCCTCCAGCTGCTGGAATTCGGGGTGGTGCATGATCTCATTGAGCTGGATCGAGACGAGGTGATCCAGCTGCGCAATGCGGGCGTTGATCATCGCTTCCGTGTCGGGAGCGATGCGGATCTCGCCCTTCAGCACCTCGTCGACGAAGCTCTTGATCAGATTCCTGCCGCGCTCGCGAGCGGCGGGCTCCGTGCCGAAGCGCCCCTGCTCGACGATCTGATCGAGCAGGCTCAGCTCTGTGGTCTCGGTCGCCTGCTGCAGCTCAGCTTCACTCTTCGCCATCGGTCCCTCCCTCCGGGGTAATCTCCGCCTTCAGCTTCGCGAGATCCTCCTCGCTGGCCAGGGTCGCCTGCAGAATCTCCTCGAGCTTCTCGTTCCCCTGGAGACTGCCGCGCAGATCCGCCAGCTGCTGTCGCAGCTCGAGAAGCTTACGCAGCGGCTCCACCTGCTGTGCGACCCGCTCCGGCGAGAAGTCGTCGAGACTCTCAAAGCGCAGATCGACCGCGAGCTTGCCAGCGTCGGCGTCCTCGGAAAGCAGATTGTCAACGGTGAGGGAGAGGTGGGGACGCATGCTCTTCAGCACGTCGTCGAAATTGTCCGGCGTTACCTCGACGAACTTGCGCTCCTTGAGCTTGGCGAGGGGTTCTTCCGGATGCCCGGTGAAATCGCCGAGGACGCCCATGACGAAGGGAAGCTCCTTCATCTCGATGGCACCGCCGGTCTCTACCTCGTACTTGATGTGCACCCGAGGAGCGCGGACTCGCTCGAGTTTCGCGTTTACGCTCTCGGCCATTCACAGACTCCTGTCTGGAGGGTGATCGTTTGGCGGGTTGAACGAGGTGTAAAACTGGTCGGATTCGAGGTCGAGACGGGATGGCGGGCGGTCAGC
The DNA here is from genome assembly GCA_036375715.1 of Longimicrobiaceae bacterium. Taxonomy (NCBI): domain Bacteria; kingdom Pseudomonadati; phylum Gemmatimonadota; class Longimicrobiia; order Longimicrobiales; family Longimicrobiaceae; species Longimicrobiaceae bacterium. Next base: position 35,377 of record DASVBS010000025.1, read on the forward strand.
TACTTGGAGATACGTGGTGACGCAGGTGGGGCTTGGCGTCACGCGCCGGCATCCCGAACCCCGAAGGGCCAGGGTGGTACAGGTTAGGGAGCTGCGCACAGAATGTCAAGAAATCGCTGTCGGGATACCCTTGCCGCGCGGGGGCCGGCGGCCCAAGGTTTAGGGTTGTCCCACAGCGGGGCGACCGCGCCACGCGCCGCCCGGCCCACTTGCCTCATCGTTTGATCCCGACATTCCGGAGCTGCCCATGCGGCCATTGCAGAAGGTGCTGTGGACGAAGGGAGTCCTTCTCAACCCGCAGCACCTGCAGCTTCAGGACGGCTACCTCGAGGCCCTGGTCGCCTTCCAGCTCGGCGTGCTTCGGCACGCTCCCTGGGGGTTCACGCGCCTGGAGATCGATCAGGAATCGCTGGCTGCAGGGTCGCTCGCCATCCGCTCGGCTTCGGGCCTCTTCCCGGACGGGCTGCCCTTCCTCATCCCCGAGTCCGACCAGCCGCCTCCGCCCAAGCCGTTCCAGGATCATTGGCGGCCCGACCAGCAGAGCATGCAGCTGTACCTGGCCGTCCCCGAGTTGCGGGAGGGCGCGCAGAACGTCGCCATGCGTTCGGAGGGACAGGGCACACGCTTCGTGGCGGAGGCCGTGTTGCGCAGGGACGAGAATACCGGCCTGGCAGAGAAGCCGCTCCAGCTCGCTCGCCGGAACCTGCAGCTGCTGGCGGAAGGGGAAGCATTGGAAGGCTTTTCGCTGCTGCCGGTGGCGAGAGTGATCCGCTCCGAGGCAGGCACGCCGCAGCTCGACCCGCACTACGTGCCGCCGGTTCTCGACGTTGCGGCCAGCGGCTACCTGGTAACGCTGGCGCGGCGACTGTTGGAGATTCTCTCCGCCCGCAGCAGCACGCTGGCGGGAACCCGTCGGCAGCGGAACCGCGGCCTGGCCGATTTTGGCTCGTCCGACGTCGCCAACTTCTGGCTGCTCTACACCATCAATCGCCACCTGCCGGTCGTGCGTCACCTCTCCGAGAGTCGCCGCACGCACCCGGAGTCCCTCTTTCGCGAGCTGCTCGCCCTGGGCGGAGCGCTGACCACCTTTTCGCAACGCTATCATCCGCGCGACCTTCCCGGATACGATCACGACGACCTGGGCGGGTGCTTCGGGCGACTCGACGCAATCATCCGGGAGCTGCTCGAGACGGTGGTGCCGATCCACCACGTGGTGATTCCGCTGCGCTCCACTGGAACCCATGTCTACGCGGCCGCACTCGACGAGGAGCGGCTCTTCGCGGGCACCCAGCTCTTCCTAGGGATTCGCTGCGAAGCCTCTGCGGAGGAGGTGGCGCGCCGCGCCCCGCAGCTGGTGAAGCTGAGCTCGGGAGACCAGATCGAGCGGCTGATCCGCCACGCCCTCCCGGGTCTCCCCATGCGATACCTGGCGACGCCCCCGGGAAGCGTGCCGATCAAGCTCGACTACCAGTATTTCCAGCTCGAGCGCACCGGGAGCGACTGGGACGCGATCCGCACGGCGCGCAATCTGGCCGCGTACGTTCCGGCGGACTTCCCGGAGGCACAGCTGGAGCTGGTCGTCCTGCTGCCTTCCGGCTGAGCGCGGCTCAGCCGGAAGGCGCGGCAGTGGGGGCCTCCGCCGCCGGCAGGGAGTCGGGTAGCGTCTCCCCCGTATTCGGGGCGAGGGCGGTGCGGAGCACGAGGTAGAGTACGAGCGCAATCGCCAGGATCGCGACGAGCACCAGGCCGACGATGATCCCCGGATGCGTTCCCTTGCGAGATGAATCCGGGGCGAGAGCGGCCCCCGCTGCCGGTTGTGTCGGAGGCGCCGGGGGCGGAGAGCTGACAGGCGGGGGTGCCACCGGCGGCACAGGCGTCTGCGCCGAGATGATGCGGGTATATTCGCCCGCTGGCGGAGGCGGCGGTGGGGCGGGCGGCGCCATCTCGGCAGGGAGCGGCGGCAGCTCGGGATCGACCGGGTGGCGTGGCGGGGCCGCGCTCTGCGCCGACGGAGCGGGCGATGGCGGTGGCGGCGGGGGAGGAGGCGCACTGCCGTGGAGGCGCTCGCGGTAGCTGTCGTCGCCCAGGGGCGAAGGCGGCCAGGCCGGTGGCTGAGCGGCACCTCCCGCGGGGTGGGTCAGCGGGGGGTGCGCGGGTGGCGCGGGGGGCGTGGGTGTTCCGCTCAGCTTCTGGAACATGCGGGTGAACTCCCCCTGCCCCGAGGGCGCCTGCGACGCCGCGCCCGGATGCGGGGACGACGCCGGGGGCGCCGGCGGAGGGGTGGTCGGCGGTCCGGCGACCGGGGGGCGCGCGGGCCCCGCCTCCACAGGTGGCGGCGAGCCGGCTACACGCGGCGGCTCCGCGGGGAGGGACGGGGTGACGGGCGGCGATACCGTCGGGGTGGGTGTTGCCCCGGGTGTGGCAGGGGGCACCTCCGCCGACGCAGCGGGGGGTGTCGCCGCGCGGAAGAGCCGGGTGAACTCGCCAGGACCTTCCCTCGCGGCGGACTCCGCGGCCGAGGCGCCCCGCTGCGGAGGCGCGGCCGCTTCAGACGCCTCGGCAGTAGGGGCAGGGGCATCGGGCTGGGACACCGGTGTGCTGGCCCCCGGAGCGTGGGGTGGCGCCCCGTAGCTGGCGGGTGGGGCACCCAGGCTGGTGGGCGACGCATCCGCCGCGGAGTCTGGCGGGGTCGCGGCGCGGAAGAGCCGCGTGAACTCACCCGGTCCCTCCTGCCCGCCGGCCTCCGCGGTCGGGGTGCCTCGCTCTGGAGGCGTGGACGCGGAGGGCGCGCCCACAGGAGGGACGGGGGTCGTGGGTTGCGACCCCTGGGTAGAGGGCGTTGCACCCGGGGTGGTAGGCACTGACCCCGATGTGATGGGCGTTTCCCCTGGTGTGGCGGGTGGCGCCGCCGCAGCGGGGTCGGGCGGCGTTGCCGCACGGAAGAGTCGGGTGAACTCGCCGGGGCCTTCCTGCGCAGGGTCGTCCGACGCCGGAGAAGCATGCCCAACAGCCGTAGCCGGGGGCGCCGAATCGGGGTCTCGCGCCACCGGTGGTGCACCGGTCGACGGCGACTGCATGTTCGAGGGCGCCTCCGTCGGGGAGGCCGGCGTGGTCGGGGAGACTGGATCCGCCGGTCGCAAGGGCTGCGGGGTCGCCCCGGCCGCAGGACCGGACGGCGGTGGGGCCGCCGCAGCGCTGGACGGGGGCACCTGGGTGGGCGGAAGGTCGAAGTCGATCGACGCGGCGGCCGGCTCGACATTCCGCTCCCGGCTCCAGCTCCCCGCGCCCTCGTCCGCCAGGGCGTCCAGGGGAGGGGCCACGGCGCGGCCGAAGAGCCGCTCGAACTCGTCCGTCGCCGGCGGCGGTGCCGGCGCGGCGGCCGGCCCCAGCCACTCGTCGAAGGTGCGGAAGTCCATCAGGAAGCGGGTCACCACCACCGCTCTCCCGTCGACATCCAGCACCTCCAGGATTCGCTCGCGGCGATCGACATCGATCTCGCCGAGCCGCGTAAGGATGCCACCCCGCCAGGCCGCGAGTGAGGCGTCGAGAAAATGCACCATCACGATCGCTCCGGTCCTGCTGCGCGCGAGGTAGGTTTGCGACCCCTCGACGACCGGTCGGATCAGGGGATAGCGCGATTCGAGCTCGGTGCGGTTCATGGCGGGGCGGAAAACGAGCGGAGAGGCTGTTCGGTGGCGGCAAGCTTCACTGGCCCATGGCTGGCCTCGCCCGTATCATTCGGGTGGGCTGCCCATCCTTGCAACTCTACACCTGGCCTAACCACGGCGCAAACGACTGTCGTGTATCTGGAGACTGTCCGCGACCTTCCACGCTCGTCGCTATCCGGCCCATCCTCGAACCCGATCGTCCTGTCGTGAGCTCGCTCGGCCGTGTCGTCTGGCATGAAGGCATGCACCTGTCGCAGCACCACTTCCAGGCGCAGAGCCGATATTTCGAGGAGCTCATCCGCTTCGTCGCCACCTCGCTGGCGCCGGAGACCTGGGGTCTGGCGGGCTACGAGCTCGACGCCGAGGCGCTCCGGAACGACACCGTTGCGCTGGTACACGCACGCGGCCTGATGCCGGACGGCCTCCCGTTCCAGTTTCCGGAAGATCCGCTTCCGAGCCCGCTCCCGATTCGCGAGCTCTTCTCCCCCACGCGGGACAGCCATCTCGTGCTGCTGGCCATCCCCCCGTTCGTGGAGGGGCGGCCGAATCTCTCCTCGGGGGAGTCGGAAACGGCCGGAGTACGTTTCGCCTCGGCGACCAAGCTCGCGGTGGATGAGGCGGGCGGCGTCGACACGCGGGAAGTGCTGATCGCCCGCAAGAACTTCCGCCTTCTCCTCGACGCCGAGGTATCCGAGGATCTCGTCACCCTCCCGCTAGCGCGCGTGCGGCGAGACGGCTCCGGTCATTTCGTCTACGATCAGGCCTTCATTCCGCCGCTGCTCCGGATCGGGGGGAGCTCGAGCCTGCTCTCGGCGCTCGATTCCCTGATGGAGAAGCTCTCCGCCCGCGCAGCATCGCTCGCGGAGGCGAGCGGATCGCCGGAGACGGAGGTGGCCGACCACTGGCTGGCCCACACGCTCCACGAAAGCCTCGGAACGCTCGGCCACTATCGGCGCTTGCGGCAGGCGCATCCGGCCGCACTCTTTGCTGAGCTAGCACGGCTGGCGGGAGCACTCTGCACCTTCTCCATGCACGCCCATCCGCGCGACCTGCCGACCTACGATCACGCGCGGCCGTGGGAGTCGTTCGGAGACCTGATGCGCCGCATCGTTGAGCTGCTGGACGTGGTAGCTCCCTCCAACACCATTCGCATCCCGGTGCGGCCGGTAGCCGAGGCGTTCTACGCGGCTACTGTTACGGATCCGCGGGCGTTCGGCAACTGCGACTGGTACCTCGCGGTGCGGTCCCGCCTGGATCCGGCAGAGCTGGCCGGTGCTGTTCCCCGGCTGGTGAACATCTGCTCGGCACGGCACATCGACCGTCTGGTGCGCGAGGCAATTCCCGGATTGATCCCGAAGCACGTACTCTCACCTCCACCCGGGGCTGCGCCGAGGGCAGGCACGGAGTACTTCTCCATCCCCCGCACCGGGCCCTGCTGGACCTCCATCGTGGACACCCGGGAGGTGGGGCTGTACGTGCCCGCAGCGCTCGCGGAACCTGAGTTGGAGATTATCGTGACCTTACATGTTTGAGGGACGGGGTGGTCCGGCGCCCGTCGCCCCGGTATATTGACGCGGCGACGCCCCCCTCCTCTTTTCCGCCTTCCCAGACTCTATGTCGACCGTCGCCCCACCGACCCTCCAGCATCGATCGACGCCTCCCGCGACGACCCGCCGCGGCGCGCTTGCGCTTGCGCTGCAAGAGCCCTTGACGGCGGGTGCCCGGCTGCGCGCGAACAGGCAGGTGGCCTCCGACGGTGAGGCCTTCCGCACCCAGATCAAGCACCTGATTGCGCGCGCCGACCAGGAGGCTCGTGCCCAGGGTTACGATCCCGCCGATGTGAAGCTGGCGGTCTACGCTTATGTGGCGTTTCTCGACGAGTCGGTCCTCAACTCCGGCCAACCGATGTTCGCCAACTGGGCGCGTCAGCCGCTCCAGGAAGAGCTGTTCGGCGATCATCGCGGCGGCGAGCTCTTCTTCCACTACCTCGATGAGCTGCTCGCCCGCCCCGATTCGGAAGACCTCGCGGACCTGCTCGAGGTGTTTCAGCTCTGCATGCTGCTCGGATTCCGCGGCCGCTATGGCGCCGTCGACGATGGCGGACTCCGCACACGGTTGCAGGCAGTTCATCAGAAGATCGAGAGAATTCGCGGCCGTCCGGGCGCGCTCTCGCCGATCGCCGCGCTGCCGCAGGACGACCGCCTGCCCGAGCTACGGGATCCATGGCTGAGACGGCTACTGCTCTTCGTCGGGGCGCTGCTGCTGATCACCGTCGTGCTCTACGTCGTGTTCCGGCTCTCCCTCGGAGGGCAGGTCAACGATCTCCGCGACCTGGCAACGGAGCTGCTCCGACAGTGACCTCCCTGACACCGACCTCTGCTGCCCTGTCGGCGACGACATGAAGACTCGGAAGGCCTGGATTGCCGCGCTGGTGACGCTGGCGGGTTTTCTCTTGCTGGCCGTGGTTCTCGACTGGCTCCTCCCCATAAACGGCGCCGATCGCGTCCTCCTCTGGGTCGGGATGCTGCTACTGGGCGGAATCGCCGCTTTCCTGCTCTACCTGCAGCTCGCACCACGGACGGCAAAGAAGAAGGGGCAGAGCGACGTCGAGCTGCTCCTGGCCGCCGCCCGCGAGCGTCTGAAGAAGGCGGGGATCTCAAAGGGTAAACCGGGACGTCTCCCGGTCACGCTGGTGATCGGCCCGACCGGCTGCGCCAAGACGACCTCGGTTCTCCAATCGGGGCTTGGAGCCGAGTTGCTCGCGGGAGAGACCTCCGGCCCAGCCGGAGTCGCACCCACCGAAGCCGTCAACATCTGGTACGCTCGGGGTGGCCTGATCGTGGAGGCGGGTGGGAAGGTGCCGGGCGATGCGGAACGCTGGCGTAGGCTGCTGCAGGGCCTGCGACCGGCACGGCTGGCCGCGGCACTCGGCAGAGGCAAACAGCCCCCGCGCGTGGCGGTCGCCTGCGTGAGCTGTGACCTCCTCCAGACATCCGGTAGTGGAGCGGCGCCGTCGGCCACCCAGCTGCGAGATGCGCTCGCCGAGGTCGCGCGCCAGTGGGGCGTTCGACTCCCGGTCTACGCGCTTTTCACCAAGGCCGACCGCATCCCCCACTTCGAGGAGTATGTGCGTGGGATGACGCGGGAGGAGACCCAGGAGCTCCTGGGGGCTACTCTGCCGTTAGCGGAGGTGACCCCTGGCGACTACGCCGACCATCAGGCGCACCGGCTCCGCACCGCCTTCGGCAACATCTTCGGCTACCTGGCGGCGCGACGCCTCGAGCTGCTTCCCCGTGAGCAGCGCGAGGCGGATCGTGGGGGCGCCTACGAGTTTCCACGGGAGATTCGCAAGCTCACCGAGGCCGCGTCGCTGTTCCTGACCGAGCTGTGCCGGCCCAGCCAGCTCGGCATGAACCCCTTTCTCCGGGGGTTCTACTTCGCGGGCGTTCGACCGGTGATCGTCAGCGACACGCCAGCCGCCTCTCCCCAGCCGCAGCAGCGGATTTCTCTGGAGGCGACGGGCGTATTCGGCATCCCGTCGCTCACGGCGCCGCAGCCGGCGGCACGACCCTCCGGGGGCCGTCGTGTGCCCGACTGGGTCTTCCTGCGCCGGCTCTTCCCCGAGGTGATCCTCGCGGATGAGCGCGCCCACGCGCTCACCGCAGGCGGCCGTCGGGTGGACCTGCTGCGCCGCAGCCTGCTCGCCGCCGCGGCGGTGCTGCTGCTGGTGCTGTCCACCGGGTTCACGGTGTCGTACGTGAACAACCGGGCGCTGCTGGCCCGGGGTCGCGATGCGCTGGAGGCGGTCCGACCGCTGGCGGCCGCGGTCGGCGAGGCTCCCCCGGAGCCCTCGCTGGTGCGCCTCGACTCCCTGCGCGCCACGGTCGATCGACTCAGCGACCACCTGCGAGGTAGGCCGCCTCTCCGCCTCCGCTGGGGGCTGTACACGGGCGACAAGGCGCGGTTGCCGCTGCGCCAGGTCTATTTTGACCGCTTCACCGAGCTGCTCTGGGGAACCACCCGTGGCGATCTGCTCGCCACACTCCAGTCGCTGCCGGATCAGCCGCAGGCAACCGAAGACTACTCCAGGATCTACGAGGCGCTGCGCGCATACCTGGTCACGACCAGTCATCCGCAGGAGAGCACTCCCGAGATCCTCACGCCGGTCCTGCTCCGCGAGTGGAGGTTCGGCGACAGCCTCGACCCGGCTCGTCGCGAGCTGACGAGCCGCCAGTTCGACTTCTTCGCCCGCGAGTTGCCCCTCGGACACCCGTTGCCGGCGGAGCCGAGCGAGCCAGTGGTGATCGCGGCGCGCGAGTTCCTGGCGAAGTTCACCGGGGTGGAGCCGTTCTACCGGGCGCTCCTCTCCGAAGCAGCCCGCGCTGGAGAGCCGATCCGCTTCGCGGAGCTGTATCCCCAGGCGAGCGCGGTGGTCCAGAGCTCTCAGGCGGTGCCGGCCGAGTTCACGCAAGCGGGTTGGGCACGGGTGGATTCGATCCTCGCCGACCTCGATCGGCTACTCACCCGCGAGGATTGGGTCCTGGGCGAGCGCGCCGCCATCGCCCCCTCCGACCGCGAGCGGCTGGCGGCCGACCTGCGCACTCGCTACGTGACCGACTATGCGGACGCCTGGCAGCAGTTCCTGGAATCCGCTTCCGTGGCCGGTTTCTCCGGGCCTGCTGATGCAGCGCGGAAGCTGGATCTGCTCGCGAGCAACCAGTCGCCGCTCCTGCAGCTGATCGCCCTGGCCTCTCGCCACACCTCGGTGGACAGTACAGTGTTGCGCCAGCTCTTCCAGCCGGTCTACGCTGTCATTCCGCCCGGTGAGTCAGACAGCTACATCAACGACGCGAACGCGCCCTATATGGGCGGACTCGTTTCGCTCCAGTCGGCCATGGCACAGGTCGCCGACGCGACTGGACCGGACCGCACGGAGGCGCTGGCTCAGGCGCAGATGAGCGTCCAGCAGCTCGACCTGAGGGTGAGCGAGCTGACCCAGGGCTTCAGGACGGAAGGGAGGTCCGTGCTGGTGGGGAACCAGGTGCAGCGACTGCTGGAGTCACCGGTCGTTGCCGCCCGAGGGCTCGTGCGCGGGCTCCCGACCGCGCAGGTGAACGCGGCGGGGGCAAGCTTCTGTGCCCCCTTCCGCGCCCTCGAAGCCAGGTATCCGTTCGACGAGCGGGCGGTAGAGCCAGCCTCCATCGACGACCTCAGTGCACTACTCGGGCGCCCCAACAGCCGTCTGTGGAGCTTCTACGAGGAGCAGTTGAGTCAGCTCCTTATACCGCAGGGGAACCAATATGCCGCGCCTCCTGCCGCCGAGCCCCGCCCGACGGAGGCCTTCACCGCGTTCTTCAACCGGGCTGCCCGGATCTCCGAGGCTCTTTTCCCGGACGGGGCCGAATCGCCCACCGTGCGCTTCGCGCTCCAGGTCTCGACCTCGAACGACCTCCCTGAGGTGCGCGTCACGATCGACGGGCAGACGCATGCGTTCACGCGAACCATGCCGGCCGCGCACACTTACGTCTGGGATGGAGCCCGCGCCCGCACCGTACGCGTGACCAAGGTGGTGGACGGGGTGGAGACCACGCTGCTGGAAGGCAGCGAGGGGCCGTGGGCGCTGCTTCGGCTCCTGCACCTTGCGAGCTGGGAGCAGACGGGTGCCCAGCAGTACCGCCTGCGCTGGCTTCTCGCCGAAGCTCCCGGCGAGTTGACCGCCACGCTGACCTTCGCGTCGCGTGTGCCGATCTTCGCGCCCGGCCAGCTCCGGCTGGGCTGCGTATCTCAGATTCTCCGCTGATGCGATCGCTCACTGCCTCCATGGCCAGCTACAAGCTTCGCTCGCTCCTCCTTCTGCTCGGCATCGCCCTCGTCCTGCCGGCCTGCCGGCGCAGTGGAGGAACGCAAGCTCCCGCTGGCCCGCCACCGCCCGCGCCGCTCGCGCCTACCGCCCTGCTCTACTACGACAACAGCGGCGGCATCCAGGATTCTCTGCGGGTGGTGATCCGCGATGCGGAGGAATTCGAGCGCACCTGGCGCCGTGCCACCTCGACCCAGTCCTCGCCCCCGCCGATGCCGACGGTTGCGTTCGACCGCGCAATGGTGCTGCTGGTCGCGGCCGGGCGCATGAAGCCGGACGATGTGGTCCGCGTCGATAGCGTGGGCATCCACGACGAGGTGACCGCGACCGGCGAGCGCGAGCGGGTGATGCAGGTCATCGTCCGCACCGTGCGAGGCTGCGGCGGCTTCAGCAGCGACGCATATCCGCTGGCGCTGGTGCAGGTCGCGCGCTTCGAGGGGCCGGTGCGATTCACCGAGCGGAGCGAACGGGCAGCCGGTTGCGCGGGAGCGGCCCTCATCGAGAGCCGGCCGCTATACGCATCGAAGCATTCTGAATGACCACCCATCACGAACAGACCGGCCCGCAGGGCCCCGAGTTGCCGCCTACGCTGGCCAACGGCGCGGAGACCGACGCCTCGACTTCGGGCGACCTGGTAGGCCGCGTGCTCGCCGGCCGCTATCGCATCCTGCGAAAGCTCGGCGAAGGGGCCATGGGCGCCGTGTACCTGGGCGAGCACCTGAAGATTGGTCGAAAGGACGCGATCAAGGTCCTCCGCGATCAGCTCGCCAGCGACCCCGATGCGATCGCCCGCTTCGTCCGCGGGACCCGCAACGTGTCGATGATCCGGCACCCGAACATCTGCACGATCTACGACTACAGCGACACGGCGGATGGTATCCAGTTCGTGGCGATGGAGTTCGTGCCGGGCGAGACGCTGCGCGACCTGCTGAACCGCGAGACGAGGCTGCCCGTCGATACCGCGGTAAAGATCGCCATCCAGGTGGCCGAGGCGCTCGACGCCGCTCACCAGGTGGGGATCGTCCACCGAGACCTCAAGCCCGCCAACATCATGGTCGTGCAGGGGCGGCAGGGCCTGGAGGTCAAGGTGGTCGACTTCGACATCGCGAAGGGTTCGCAGGAGGGGGAGGGCGAAGAGGTCACGCGAATGGGATTCGTGGTGGGCACGCCCGAGTACATGAGCCCCGAGCAACTCATCGGCGATCGTCTCGACGGACGGAGCGACGTCTACTCGCTGGCGCTGGTACTCTACCGCATGCTGACAGGCACGCTTCCGTTCGCCGCTCAGGACACGCAGGACCTGATGGTCAAGCGCCTGACCGAAGAGCCGATGAGCCTCGCCGGCGGCCTTCCCGGGGCGTCCTTTCCGCTCGCCCTCGAGATGGCGATTCGCCGCGCGCTGCAGCGGAAGCCGGAAGACCGCCAGCGAACGGCCGCCGAGTTCGCGCAGGAGGTCGCTGCCGCGGTTTCCCCGGTCGTCAGGGATCGGCGTTCGGCGCCGCGCGGCGACACAAGTGCCTCGACGCGCGAGACGGAGCGCTCACGCACCGATTCATCGGAGACTGACGGGCGGCGGCGCTTGGTCCTGCTGTGGGGCGGAGGGGCCACCGCGGCGGTGGCGCTGGTGGCCCTCGGCCTCTTCGCCTTCGGAGGGGAGGGAGGAGAGGGAGGCGAGGAGCTCGCGACTGACACGCCGTCTCCGCAGACGCCGATGGTCGAATACAGCGATCCGGTGTCGACAGCCGAGGACGAAGCCTCCGGCAGTCCGGCCGAACCGGAAGCCGATACCGCCGCACTCGGCTCTGCTCCAAGTGCTCAAGGCACCCGGCAGACTACCTCCGTGGCGGCAGAGCCGGCGGGAAATCCACCGGAAGAGGCGAGGGCTGAGGGCGCGCCGGCGGAACCGTCGACCGCTGTATCTGCCTCGCCCTCGCAGGACGAGCTCCTCTCCATGCTGGAGCGAACGATGGACCCCGGCTCGAGCGGACCCGCGCTCCGGGAGATTCACCAGCGCGCGGCCGATGCCTGGAACGACCGGACGATCCCGAGTGAACATCGGGCGCTGGCGGCGTACGTCGCTAGCAACAGCCTGATCGCTCTGGGCGACACGACGCAGGCCGTGACCTGGCTGCAGCGCGCCGTCGATCTTCGCCCTGACTACGACCCGTACCGGACCGAGCTGAATCTCTACCAGCAGCTCCTCCGCGGATACTGACCTCCACCGCCCCCATTTCCCGGCACGATTCGGAGACTCCCTTTGGACGCACAGCTCGGAATCCTCACGGGAGCGCGCGCGGGCGAGACGCTGAGCTTCTCGCAGCGAGCGATCTCCGTAGGACGGCACCCCGAGGTCGATCTTCGCTTCGACCCCGCTTCCGACCGGGCAGTGTCAGCTCGGCATGCATTGCTCTTCTACGAAGACGGCAACTGGTACATTCGCGACCTCGGCAGCCGGAACGGGACCTTCGTCAACGACCGGCCGGTGAGGGAGGATCTCCGTCTGAGGAACGGGGATCGGATCACCTTCGGCGTGCAGGGCCCCACGGTACAGTTCGCCACCGATCGCGCCTCCTTGACCGGGTTCGCCGCGGCGAGTCCTGCGGCAAGGGACTCCCGCGGCCCCTCAACCGTGGAGCGTCTGCGAATCGAGCTGGTTCGCCGGACCCGCCGCTATCGCGCAGCGGCCATCGGGCTCGTGGTGGTGGCCGCCGGAGTCGTGGGAACGATTCTCTTCCTTGGCGATCGTCAGCGCGCCGCCTGGGATCGAGAGCGCACGGCGATGCGACTGCAGATCGACAGCCTGCACTCCGCGGGCAGCCGGGCGATCGAGAGTTTGGAGCAGCAGTTGAGCGCGCTCACCAGCTCCCTGCGCGCTTCGGAATTGCGCATCCAGGAGCTCCAGGAGGCGATCGCGGCCGCTGAGTCGCGCGGCAATATCGGCGAAGCCGAGGGGCTGCGGCGTGAGCTGCTCGCCGAGAGCACCGGATTGCGCAACCGGCAGGTCGCGGCGGGCCTCGACTTCGAGCTCATCCAGGATCGCAACCGGCACGCGGTTGCTCGCATCTTCGTCGAGTACGAGAGCGGAGAGGTCGCAACTGCCACGGCCTTCGCCATCCGCCCGGACGCCACCCTGCTGACCAGCCGTCATGTCATGGTCGACGCCCAGGGTGTGCTGCGGCCGCGCCGCATCGCCGTCCAGTTCTCGGATTCCGAGCAGGTGTGGCCAGCCCGGCTGCTGGCCGTGTCCGACGCGGATCTGGCCCTGGTCAAGGTGGACAACATTCTGGGGCGAGTCCCGGTCGTTCACGGTCTCAACCTGCGCGGCGATACGCTGCCACCCGGTAGCCCGGTGGCCATGATCGGATTCCCGCACGGAGGCGCCGTGGCGGATCCGGATCTCACGGTGGGCTACGCCCGACCTCTGCTCTCGGCCGGGGTGATACAGGAGACCTCGCCGACCCGGTTCAGGGTGCAGGGCTACGGGGCCGTAGGGGCGAGTGGCAGTCCGGTGCTGGACGCCAACGGCGACGTGGTGGCGATCGTCTTTGGAGGGCGGGCCGAGCCCGATGGGCATTCTGTTTACGCCGTGCCGGCGGCGGCAGCAGAGCGCTTGCTCACAGAAGTGTTTTGATTTTTTTCGCCTGGCCGCAGGCGCAATCTACCTCAACTTCCAGTCAGCTGGCGAAGCGCCTCCCTCGCCTCGGTCATCTCGGGGAACCGCTCGGCAATCTGCCGATACAGCTCGATGGCCTGCTCCTGCCGGCCTCCGTCCTGGAAGACCTGCGCGCGGGAGAACATGGTCACCGCCTCGGGTGGGATCTCGCGCGAGCGGCGCTCCTGGACCAGGGCGACCTCGAGCGGAGGTAGGTCGATTCCTTCGGTGATCTCATTCGCGAAGTCGACCAGCATCTCGTAGAGATTCTCCTTCCGGTTCCGCAGCTCCACCGGCTGCATCACCTCCCCCGTCTCCACGTTGATGATCCGTCCGTCGAGCCGGAAATTCCCATACAGGTCCATGAAGACGCCGGTTACGGCATAGCGGGCGCCGACCAGGCGACCGATGCGAGCCGCCGTGCCGGGGTCCACCTGCCCGGTGCGCACCAGCCCCTGCTCTTCGAGGATGGCTCTCAGCTGGCTCCGCTCCACCACACGCAGGTTTGTGTTCTGCGCCAGCTCCGTCAGCATCAGCTGCTGGATACCCACCTCGAGTGGCGCGAGGTCCTCCCGATCCGGACCGAATGATCCGCCATTCGTAAACGGAAAGACCGCCACGCCGGGCCGCGTGTCCGTCGCTTGAGCGAACAGCTCCACGGTGGCCAGGGGCAACAGCAGAAGCGCAAGAACAACCCGACGAGTCCAGTTGCAATGCATGTGAGCCTCCCCTGAGGAAGTCGTAGCGGCCGATCAACCTTCCGTTCCGATGACGATCCTTCTTCTCCGATGGGCAGCGATCGCGTTCTCGCCCACTTCGCCTATCGGCCGCTCTGCGACGAAGGGATCACCACCGCAGCCGGGACCTGCCGATGGTATCGACATCTTGTCGGAGGATCAGTGCGCGTAGGTCAGCACGAGCCACGAACGATGACGAGAGAGGAGACGATCGAGGTCCGGTCAGGAAAGGTCGCAGAGGTGACGTGTGCGGCCGTTGGGGTCGTTGATTCGGCTACAAAGACCGCTCCACAGACCGATACTAAGTCTCAGAACGGTCGGCAGGCAAAGTAATCTCGGCTCGTCCTTTGCGGTAGCATTTCGAGTCCCTACTCCTGCCCCCGACCCCCGATCTCGCCCGAAAAGGCCCCACCCCGTTCCACGATCGACAATGTCGAGGAAGTCGAATCTGCCGACGCTCCTGCTCGCGCTGGCGACCATGACAATGGTTCCGGAGGTTGCGAGCTCGCAAGTGCCGCTCACGCCTCGCTCCCTGGGGATGGGAGGGGCGCTGGACGCGGCAGCCCGCGGTCATGAAGCCATCTTCCTGAACCCGGCAAACCTGGCCCTCCCTGACTCACCGGACTGGTCGGTGGCGCTGGCGGGAATCTCTGCTGCGGCCAAGCTCGAGGGAGTCGACCTCGACGAGGTGGTCGACCTGTTTGGTTACGAGGACCTATCCGACGCGGAGCGGGCTGATCTGCTCGCGGAGATCCCGGCAACGGGCGTGCGGGGGAAGGTCGACGTCCGAGCTCCCGTGGCGGCAGTCCAGGTCGGGCCGTTCGGTCTGGGTGCCGCATTCGTGACGCTCGGCGATCACGGAATCTCCCGCGACATGGTCGAGCTCTTCCTCAACGGCTACGAAGAGGGGCGCACGAATTACTCCGTGGACACCACGCGCGGTCAACGTGTCTCTCTGTGGGATGTCGCCGTCGCCTACGGCGCCAACGCCGGGCCTGTGACTGTGGGTGTCACCGGGCATCTGCTGCTTGGAGGCGTGCTCGTGCGGACCTTCACGGCGGATCCACAGATCGACCTCGTCAGGAACGAAATCGACGTGGGCTATCGTGGGCTGCGCTCCACGGGCGGCTCGGGGATGGCGTTGGATTTCGGCGCTGCCTACCAGCCGCTTCGCAGCGTGACGTTGAGCGCCGCCGTGACCGGAGCGTATTCGCGCCTCGACTGGTCCGACGACGTGCGCGTTCGTGAGTTGACTCTGACCCGGGAGGACTTCGACAACCGGGAAGGGCTCTCCGACTTCATCGAGCGCTACGAGGAATCCGAGCGAGCCCTGCAGCCCGAAGACGAAGCGCTGCTCGGCGTAAGTGCGACGGAGTTTCTTCAGGCCGGATCGGAGCTGCCTACCCGGGCAACACTGGGCGTAGCCTGGCAGCCCACCCCTTCGACCGACTTCGTCGCCTCCTACTCGGACGACCTCACCGAGGGACGGCTGGGTGGCGACTGGACGCGACGCCTGGGCGTCGGCTTCGAACACCGGTTCTGGCTCGTGGCCCTGCGCGCAGGGGCGGCGACCGACGCGGACGAGGAGCGGATGCTGACCGGCGGACTCTCGGTCGGCCCGGTGAACCTGGGGATCGCGCGGCTCACCGGAGGAGGTGACGCAGGCGATCACGTAGGCTGGGTCGGTGTCTTCGGCTTGAGCACGAGCGTGCACTGAAGCCGGTCCATAAGTGAGCACCGCCGCTCGCTGCTCCACGCAGCGAGCGGCGGCTCACTTATTCGGCTCAGCCGATCGCTCAACCGCCTCCCGCCATCCTCCGCCGACGCTTCGCCGCGGACCCGCCGCCGTTCACCAGCTCTACGTCGATCTGCGGCTGCACCACCCGGTTGTCGAGGAGCGACCGCGTCGACCCCCGCACTACCAACTCGGCCTCGAACTGGATCTGTCTGGGCGGAATCACCTGCTGCGCCTGAATATGCTCCAGCAGGATCTTCGCGGCCTGCTCGCCCATCTCGAACTTCGGAACGTGCACCGACGTGAGCGGGATCGAGAGGTAGTCCAGTATGGGCAGGTTGTCGTAGCCCACCACCGACACGTCCTCCGGTACCCGCAGCCCCAGCTCCGTGAGAGCGCGGCAGAGCCCCAGCGCCACCATGTCGTTGAAGCAGGTGACGGCAGTCGGCCGATCCGCGGCCGAACGCTCCCCGAAATACTGCAGGCCAACGCGGTAGCCGTCCTCGAGGTGCGCACCGGTCGGGACAATGGCGTCGTCGGAAAAGGCGATGTGCGAGGCGCTGAACGCCCGGTAGAGACCGTCGATGCGCTCTTTGCCGTGCATCGAATAGGGCGGCCCCGCAAAATGAACGATGCGCGTGTGTCCGAGCGAGATGAGGTGCTCCACCGCGCGCCCTGACGCCGCCACATTGTCCACGCCGATCAGGCTCGCGTTCAGCCCCCAGATCGACTCCAACAGTATGAAGGGGAAGTTGCGCCGCTTCAGCTCGAAGAGCGGAGAGAGGTCGGTTTCTTTATTGAGAACGGGGTACAGGATCAGTCCGTCGACATTCATCTCCTGCAGGAGATCGAGCGCCCGGCGCTCCTCCTGGTAGTCCCCCTCCGAGCTCGCCACCAGCACCGTGTACTCGTGCTTCGACGCGTAGGCGCGGACGCCGGCCACGACCTCCGAGTAGAACGGGTTATCGATCTCCCGGATGAGCACGCCGATGCTACCGTTGCGTCGGGAGCGGGATCGCCCCGCGCGATCCGACGGCCGATAGTTGAGCTGGTTCATCACGGCGAGCACCCGCTGACGGGTGATGTCGCTCACCGAGTCACGCCCGTTCAGAACCGCCGAAACCGTTCCCTTCGAGACCCCGGCTTCCCGGGCCACGTCGTTGATCGTTGGTCGCTTCGCTACCATTCCAGCCCCCGGTCCCATGCTCCAGGACTGGACCTGGAGGCAGAGTAGTTGAGTGTCTCCGACATGGAGGAGTGAGGTCGTGCGAAGGTCGATCTGGTGGAAGCCTGATATTGCAGATTCTCGACGCGTGGTGCAAGCCGATCAAGTGATCGGATGACTGTCGGAAGACAAAGCCCCATCCCCGGTTGGAAGCACCGGCACCGGGATCCCCGTCGTGAGGAAGCCGGGCGAAGCGCTCGGTGAGGCTTCCCTCGCCGGGGAAGTGTCCCTCCCGCACAATCGCTGCTCTCTTCCGAGACCCGCGGACTTCTGCCAGGCGGGCCATCTGGACGATGATCTCGCTGGCTACCGCAACCTCCAGACCCGGAAGATCCGCACCGCAAATGACGAAGGAGACAGAGGCTACGATGGAGCGGAGGCGAGCCAGCTCCGAATCCTCACGTGCACGGCCACCCCGTTACGGCTCGTGGAAGCGAGCGGGGGCTCGAAGGTGGGCAGAGACTGCGGAGGCGTTGCGGCCTCCTCACCGGCAATACTGCGTAGTCTCGCTGCCCTGTCAATCGTGGATTTTTGCGGACGAGAATCGCTCGAGCGAGGGCCGGCCGGAACGCCAATCGGCGAGGCGGGTATTTCGGCTCGAGTCTCACCTTTCGCACGACGCGCGCGCGCGGCAGATTTCCGTGCGCGCGTTTGCATGTTTACCGGCCCCACTCGACCGCGAGATCGATGTATCCCGTCCTCTTCCGAATCGGCGACTTTGCCGTCACCTCGTTCGGGGTGATGATGGCACTCTCCTTCCTCGTCGGCGGCTGGATCCTGTCGAAGGAGCTGAAGCGGAAAGGGGAGAACCCGGATGTTGCCTGGGAGGTGGTGTGGTGGGCAGCGATCGGCGGAATCGTCGGCGCCCGCCTTTACTACCTGATCCTGACCTGGCCGCATACCATCGCCGATCCGTGGGGTGCGATCACCTCTCGCGGCGGACTGGTCTGGTACGGCGGGTTCATCGGTGCGGCGCTGCTGATCTACTGGCGGCTGAAAAAATCGGGGGTGGCGATCCCCCGCGTGGCCGACGCCGTGGCACCCGCGCTCGCCGTGGCGTACGCGATTGGACGGCTGGGATGCTTCCTCGTGGGAGACGACTACGGGCGGCCGACGGATCTTCCCTGGGCGATCGCCTTCCCCAACGGAGCGCCGCCATCCACCGCCGAGAACCTGCGGGAGCAGTTTGGCATTCCCATCCCTCCAGGAGTACCGGGGGATACGGTGATGGCCGTGCATCCCACGCAGCTCTACGAGATCGCGATGTCGCTCCTGATCTTCGCGATCATCTGGCGGTTGCGCGAGCGCATCGCACCCGCGGGCGCCCTCTTCTGCATCTACGTGGCGCTGGCCGGCGTGGAGCGGTTTATCGTCGAGATCTTCCGGGCCAAGGACGATCGCTTCTTCGGCGCCTTCACGATGGCGCAGCTCATCAGCCTGGCGCTGGTCGCCGTGGGAATCGCCGGCGCCACCTACCTGCTCCGGCGCCGCAGCGACACCTCGCTAAGCGGCGCCGAAGCGCCGGAGCGGGCGCGTAGCCGCGGCTGACGAGGCTCGTTCTCCCACATCACCCCGGTCCTTAGCGCCCCGGTCTTCCGGCCGGGGCGGCTCTACATTTTTCCGACGTGGTCTTTCTGCCGACTGAACACCCGCCGATGCTTGCCAAAGGCTGAATCCTCGGCGCATCTTCCTGGCCTTCCCCGTTCCCGCATCCCCAACTCGAACGACTCATGAAGAGCCGCTCATCTTTCCTCGTTCCTGCAATGCTCCTGCTCGCCGCCGGCTGCGCTGGCGAGCCCGAGACGAACGATCAGGCCGCCGGGGCTGCGGCGGATACCGCTCCGGCTTCCGCGGCCGGGTCGCAGGTCGCCCTGGTGGATGGGTTCTCCGGTCCCGAGTCGGTCCGGTACGACGAAGAGGCCGACGTCTATTTCGTGGGCAACTTCAATGGAAATCCCGCCGAGCTCGACAACAACGGCTTCATCAGCCGCCTTTCGCCGGATGGAGAGATCCTGGACCTGCAATTCATCGCAGGAGGGCAGAACGGCGTCACCCTCCACGCCCCGCGCGGAATGACCATCGTCGGTGACACCTTGTGGGCGTGCGACACGGACGCCGTACGCGGCTTCAACCGCACCACCGGCGAGCCGGTGGCGGAGGTGAGCTTCACGCAGTTCGAGCCCGGGTTCCTGAACGACATCACGGCGGGGCCCAATGGAGAGCTCTACGTTACCGACAGCGGCCGCAACCGCATCTACCGCATCGATGGTCGCACCCCCTCCATCGCCCTCGAGGACGAGGCGCTGAATCGCCCGAACGGGATCACCTGGGACCGGACGACCGGGAATGCGGTGGTCGTCCCCTTCGGCGGAAACCAGGTCCTGAACCGCTGGGGAGGCGGTGCCCCAGGCCTGGAGCCGATCGCAGAGGGGCTGCAGGGCGGGAGATACGACGGGGTGGAGGTGCTTGGCTACCGCCGGTTGATGGTCGCCAGCCAAGCGGATTCCAGCATTCACATCGTGCAGGACGGACAGATCGCGTCCAGTCTGAAGACGGTGGGAGCGCCCGCGGACATCGGCTACGACCTCCGCCGCAACCGCGTCGCCGTGCCCTTCGTGGCGCTGAACCAGGTGGAGATCCTGCAGCTGCCTGAGTGAGGAGGGGGCGGGAGGTTACGACTCCAGCCAGCACTGCAGCACGGCCAGCGTACCTCTCGCCCCTGGAAATCCTCCTTCGCTCGTCAGCACGACGCCACCATTGTCGAGCAGCGCGACCGCCTCTCCCTGCACTTCGCCGAGCTGTTGCAGGTCCACCGTCACGGCCGGCGAACCGCTGCCGAGGAGGTCGGGGGTCCTCCAGATCCGCAGGCGCTTGTAGGTGCGGATTGCCACCCACTCCCCCGAGAGGGACGTCGACGCGCCGGTCACCTGCTCCTCCAGGGGCTGCGCACCCCGGGTCAGCGTACGAACGAGCTCCAACGTGGCCGGTTCGCCGTGAGGGATCACTGCTGGATATCGGTACAGCTCGACCGACTCGGCTCGTCCTTTGGTGACCAGGTAGATCTCGCCCTGGGGCAGCACGAAGATTGCCTCGGTGTCTCTCGGCCCGCCCGGATAGCGGGCCGGTAGGAACTCCGCCTCCACCACCTCGCCCGACGTCGGATCCGGCTCCGGGAAGCGGTAGATCACGATCCGGTCCCGGCGGGCCGCGCCGTCCCCTGTATCGCCAACGTACAGACAGGTGCCGGCCGCACAGGACGCCAGAGCCAGATCCTCCCAGTCGTTTGCCAGGGCGCGCCCCACCGGAACGCGGGCGAGGATCCCCTCGTCACGTCGGAACGCCACGAGTTCTGGTTCCGATCCTGAGTCGTTGTGAGACCAGATGACGCCGGGGTACCGGCGGCTCACCGCGACCCCGCTCGTCTCCTCCAACCCGTCGGGAAGGGGCGTTGGCGGCTGGACGACCTCGCACCCTTCGGTCCGCGCATCGCTCTGCCCGCAGGCAGACAGCACCACCAGGACGGCGAGCTCAATAGCGACGTCCCGCAGTCGCCCCCATCTACTTTTCTTCATGACGTCCGGAAAGCGGTCCCCGCCTGGTGATAACTTCCGTCGGCGTGCAGGACCCAGCCTTTGGGGTTAGCCAGATCTTCGGTAAGGATGCTGGCCAGGGTGGCACGATGCCGCGGATCGAAAATCGGCGTGATGATCTCCACGCGGCGACTCAGGTTCCGCGGCCGCCAGTCGGAGGAACCGATGAAGTACTCGGGATCACCCCCGTTCCAGAACTCGAAGATGCGGGCGTGCTCGAGGAATCTCCCCAGGATGCTGCGCACGGTGATGCGCTCGGACAGTCCCGGTACGCCTGGACGAAGGCAGCAGATACCCCGAACCACCAGGTCACAGCGGACACCCGCCTGCGAGGCGCGATAGAGGGCCGCGATCACCTCGGGATCCGTGAGGCCGTTGATCTTCACGCGAATCCGCCCCTCGCGTCCAGCACGGGCATGGTCGACCTCCCGTGAGATCAACTCCAGGAAGCGCTCGCGCATGTTGAATGGCGCCACCAGCAGGTGCTCGAACTGCGTGGGTGCCGAGTAGCCGGTAAGGCCGTTGAAGACGTCCTGCAGTTCCTCGCCGAGCTCCTGATTCGCGGTCAGCAAGCCGAGGTCGGTGTAGGCGGCCGCAGTGGCCGCGTTCAGGTTTCCGGTCCCGATGTAGGTGTAGCGCTTCAGGCCCGCCGGCTCGCGCCGCACGATCAGCAGCACCTTCGCGTGCACCTTGAGGTGGGCGGGCCCGTAGACGACGTGAATCCCCGTCGATTCCAGCTTGCGAGCCCACTCGATGTTGCGCTGCTCGTCGAAGCTCGCCTTCAGCTCGACCAGCGCCAGCACGTCTTTCCCCTGCCGACGCGCCTTGCGCAGCAGGTTGACCACCTGCGACGAGCGGCTCGTCCGGTAAAGCGTGATCTTCACCGAGACGACCTTGTCGTCGCTCACCGCCGCGGAGAGTACCCGCTCCACGCTCTCTTCGAAGGAATCGTAAGGGAAGCGAACGAGGATGTCCCCCTCGGAGAGCTGCTGCCACACCGAACGTCCGTCCAGGGGCTGCCGCCGTTCGAGCGGCGGATAGTGAAGCTCCTCCACCGGCAGGTCGGCGATTTCGGCGAGACCGAAGAGGTCCACCAGCCGGTCGACTGCGTAGACGTCCGCGGGGCCCAGGGTGGAGACAGATTCGCCCGCGGCGAACTGCAGCTCGCGTAGCAGCGAATCACGCATCTCCTCAGGCATGGAGTCCTCCACCTCGAGGCGCACGATGGGCCCCAGCGAACGACGGAGGAGCTTCTCCTGCACCGCCTGCAGGAGATCCGGGGTGTCCTCGTCGATGTCGAGGTTCGCGCTGCGTGTCACCCGGAAGACGTAGGCGTGCGCGACGTCCAGACCGCGGTACAGCTCCGGAAGACCGGCCCGGATCACCTCTTCGATGGGGATGAAGCGACGCCCGCCGGGCAGCGGCACGAAGCGCGGGAGCTCGCCGGGCAGCTCGATGGCCGCGAAATGCTCGGCTCCGTCCTCCGCGGAGCGGACCACCACGGCGAGCGCGGGGCGAAGATTCCGGATGTGCGGGAAGGGGTGGCTGGGATCCGCGGCCAGCGGCGTCAGCACGGCCGCGAGCTGCATCGCGTAGTTGTCCTCCAGGTAGTCCCGGTCGTACTCGTCGAGGTCGTCCCAGCTCAGCAGCTCGATCCCCTCGTCCCGAAGGTCCGGGATCAGCTCGTTCCAGAGGAATGCGTACGTATCGGTGAGGATCTGGCGCACGCGCAGACCGATTGCCTCGAGCTGCTGACCAGGCGTGAGCCCGTCCAGGGTGAGCTTGCGGCTACCGGAGGCGAGCTGCTTGTGAAAGCCGGCGACACGCGTGCGGAAGAACTGGTCGAGGTTCGACCCCAGAATGGAGACGAAGCGGACGCGCTCGAGCAGCGGAACGGTGGGATCTTTAGCCAGCGCGAGAACCCGCTCCTGAAAGGCCAGCTCGCTCAGCTCCATGTTCAGGAGCGCCTCGGGCGGCGGTCGGTCGAGACCCTTCGTCTTCTGCCGCTCGAAGGCACCCGTGGGCCCGGTCACCTGGGCCGACTCGTCCCGACTCAGCAGTCGGAAGGGCCTCTCAGGCACGGCTGGCCGAGCCTGGTGCTGCTCGTGCTCCGGCTCCGATCGCACGGTCGGTGCGCTCAGGAACGCGGTCCGGGAAATCGTGTGCAGTGCGGTGAGGGTCGACGTATCGCGCAGCTCGAGCGAGGCGGCGCGCCTGATCGCGGAATCGAGCGGCACCCAGACGATCTCGTCCGCGCATTCTTCCTCTCTCACCGGGGTGTTGCGCTGCGCGAGCCAGACCTCGAGAGCCGGCCGATTCCCGAACCCCGGGTTGGTACTCAGCAGCCGCACCTCACCGTGCGAGGAGCCGAAGGTAGCACGGAGTACTCGCCGGCACGCCTCCTCGCCCCAACCGGGACCTACCGGGATGCGCAGCCCGTCTTCTTTTCGCACCAGCGCCAGCTCCTGGCCGCGCTGCAGCACCACCGCCACCTGGCGGGCGCTGACCAGCTCACGCTGCAGCCGCTCGACCTCCACTTCGTCGAGGATGTCGCGCGCCCGCGCGATGCGCGAGGAAAAGGTGGGCGCCAGGCCGTGCGCGGTCCGCAGCTCCGCCACCAGCTTCTTGATCGGCCCGTCGTCCTCGACCGGGATCGTGACCTCCAGCTCGTCGAATTCGACAGCGATATCCCCCTGGCGGAGGGTAACGGCGTCCAGCGCGAGCACGATGTCCTCGTCAATCCCGTCCAGATGGGCGGTTCGCTTCCAGCGCATCGTCTCCAGCTCGAGGCGTACGGTGAGGCTGTCGGGCTCTAGCATGGAGCGGAGAAGCCGCGCCGGCTCGGAGTCGCGGGCGAAGAGCTCCTCCGGTTCGGCGCCGTTCACCTCCGCGATGGAGTGGCTTCGCACGCGGTCCCCCTCCGGCCCTTCACGCTCCTGGACGTCGACGGATAGGGTGCGCACTCCGTCGGCGCGGATCGTGAGCCGCGCCGTCACTCCGCGACGGTCGAGATCGGCGGCGAGGGTATCGAAGTAGATCTCGCGGAAGAATTCCTTGCGGGCGTGCCCCGCGCGCAGGCCAGGCACGATCTCGCCCATTGCGAGATGCTCGAGCAGCTCGCGGGAGGGAACCTCGAAGCGGAGCACCCGTTCGGAGGTCATCGGACGGCTCGGCTGGGGCTCATCTGGAGAGAGGCCATGCGCTGAGGGGTCAGAAAGGAACGCCGAATTTGAAGTAGATCGTACCGTGGTCGCCTTCGGCGTAGAGAGCAGACGCCGCGATCAGAGTCGAGCGCACGCGGAAGCGAAACCAGAGGCCGCCACCGTAGGCGGTGTGCCATCCTCCCGGCGATTCACCGTCGACGTATACCCGGCCGGCGTCCGCCAATCCAAGAACTCCGAGATCACCCCTAACGATCCACTTTACCTTCCCGAGCGGCAGGCGAGCCTCGGCATTCCCGAACACCATCGCGTCGCCTGCATACCGCTGAAAGCGGTACCCCCGCACCGTGGCGGAGCCGCCGAGAAACGCGGCTTCGTGGATCGGGAAGTCACCCCACAGGTGCATTCCCCCTGCCCGCAGTGCAAGCGTGGGGGAGCCGCGAAACAACGGCGTCAGGTACGCGGAGGCGACGGCGTGCGCCTCGCCGAAGGCTTCATCCGCGTCCCAGAATGCCGGATATCCGCTCCCGCCGACCCGCAGGGACACCCCACGCGTCGGAAAGAGGGTGGCGTCGCGCGTGTCCACCACCAGCTCCGATCGTCCCCCCACCTGCCCGTAGTTCCGCCCACCCTCGTGGCCCGCCGCGAAGGGAGTTCCCTCCGGCTCCTGAGTGCGCGTGAACTCGACGACAGGCCCCAGCGAAAACCGTGCGGCCCTCCCCAGCTCCTGATACCAGGACACACCCGCCAGCAACCTGTTCTGGCGCACCACGTAGAAATCCGCGTTCTCGCTGGCTTCCGACTCGTTCCCGAACCCGTAGAAGTGGAGCGGGTCGAGCTGAGACACGAAGAGCTCGACCTCCATTCCTGCTGACGATCGGGGCCGCCGGAAGTCACCCCGGACCCCACCGGCAAACGCGCCGGTCAGCGTGCCTACCTCCAGGCCGACGTCGAGCCGGAAATCGTACGGGACCTGGCGAAATCCGTAGCGCGTATAGCTTCGGGTCAGGCCGAGGATCAGACCTTCCGACGAGTGGTAATCGAGCGAGGGAATCCACCGGCGCAGCGCCCCCCAGTCGCGGAACGATTCGCCGCTCAGCGACTGAACCGCCTCCGGTGCTTCGTATTCTGCCGTATCAACGATCGTCCCCCGACCGCGAACCAGCTCGTTCTCACCCCCGGTATCGTGCAACGAAGTGTGCCCCCCCACCGTGGACGAATCAGTCAGGTGGTCGTCCCCTCCCCCGCCGATCAGGCGAACTCCAATCGATCTGCCTTCCCCGCCACGCACCACCGCGCGATCGTCGCCCCCGTGGAGGTAAATGCGTATCTCGCGCGTCTCTGACCGGCGGAAGACGCGGTCGAAGAAGGCATCTCCTTCGTCAGGCGAGGACTGCCCCTCTTCGCCCGGAAAGAGGCGCACGCGCACCTCGCCGTCGCCGATCCGCTCCACCAGCGCGAAGTCGTCCTCGTCCGTCGCCGGCACATCGACCTCGGTGGAGATGAGGTCGTAGAACTCCTCGGCGGCTTCCGGCAGTGCGTCCCGACGCCAGCGGAGGATCTCCCCGATCTCCCGCGAGGTGTCGCCTACGTACTCGGGCGGGAGGCGGCTCATCGCCTCGTCGATGACCTCATTGGTCACGCGGGAGACGACGAAGGCAGCGACTGAATCCCACGTGCTGCGGTCGAGACCGGAGAGCAGGCGTCGGTCCAGCTCGCGGCCGTTGAGCGTAAGTCCCTCCAGGTAGTACCCCCTGCCAAAGCGCACCGCGTTGGGCGCGAAGGTCCGGCCCAGAACCATGAGGAGACCGTCATAGTCCACGAACGCGTAGTCGCGGTCCCGCGGGATCGGTCGATAGCGTGTGATGCCCCCGGGCTCCTTCACCTCCGCCCAGCGCCACTGATCGTCGTGCCGGTCCCAGTCGCCGATCATCAGGTCCACCAGACGAGCGGTCAGGAACTCGGTCGCGTCGACCCGATTGGTGCGATCCTCCTCCAGGCGTTCCAGAAGCGTCTCCGTCCCGACGATCCTGGAGAAGCCACC
The DNA here is from genome assembly GCA_036375715.1 of Longimicrobiaceae bacterium. Taxonomy (NCBI): domain Bacteria; kingdom Pseudomonadati; phylum Gemmatimonadota; class Longimicrobiia; order Longimicrobiales; family Longimicrobiaceae; species Longimicrobiaceae bacterium. The sequence continues at coordinate 61,049 of DASVBS010000025.1, forward strand.
GAATCCGGCCGTGCCTCCCTCGCCTTCTTCGGGGCGTTCCTCGATGATTCCCAGCATGCCCGCGAACTCTTCGCGAAACTCGCCCAGGGCGGGGTCATCGGGCATCACCGCCAGCGACGGTTCGGGATGCAGCACACCGACCGCATCCAGAATGGGCGGCACCATGAGCGCGCCGGCCGGATGTAGGGAGCTGACCTGATCCTGGATCGCGGTGCCTACCAAGGTGCCATGCAGCGCCGGTTCATCCGATAGCTGAGGGAACTTGTCCACCGAGCGGAAGGTGTACTCGCGCCCGTTGTGGGACAGGAAGCGTAGCGAGATGGTCTGATTGCCGCCGCCGCGCTGGGTAGGGGTGAGCCCGCCCGCGAAGGTGTCCAGCGCGAGCACGGGGACGCGAATGGGGGTGGCCCACGCCGCGCGGTAGTCGTCCCCGAAAATTAATCCCCGCAGTCCCGAACCGGCGTACTGCGGCCCGGGGACGACGGTGACCGAATCCTGCGCTCGCGCCGGGGCATCACCTGTGACCAGCGCGAACACGCCGAGCGCGAGAGCGAATCCCTGTCCAGGACGAAGTGGGATCATGCGGTGCCCGCCGGCGTGTCTGTGTTTTCGAGTCGCAATCGTACCGGAAGGCCGGTCGATGCATCGCCAGCGCGGCGCACAGAAGCGCAAACCATGCCGGCGGGCGGTCGGTGTCAGGACCGATCCTCCGCGGGGACGCGAGTGGAGCGGGCGCGCGAGCGGAGTCTGAAGGGAATGTACTCCGCGGCCTCGACCTGCGCCGACCAGCGCTCGTCGAGGGCGCCGACGAGATCGATCGGGCTGATGTCCTCCTTCATCCGTACGAGATACTCGAGTGTCGTGATCCCCTCTTCACGTGGCGCGATCCGCACCAGTCGCCAGTCCATGGCCATGTCGGCCAGGGCTTCCTGAACCGTGTGTCGCGCCACCTCGGGCCGCTCCGCGTGCACGAGCAGGATCCCGTCCGTCCTCATGTCCTCCGCCTCTTCCAGCAACGAACGCCGGATCTCCTTGCGCCGCTCCGGGGTCTGGGCGACGAAGAGCTCGGAGGAGCCGGTGGAGAGAATCCCCGTCTCACCGTACCGTCCGCCGTAGATCGACCCGATGTTGAAGCGCCACAGGATGAGTACGACAAAGTTGAAAATGATGGACATCACCAGCGCCACGTCGAGCGCCTGGACGCCGGCCGACAGGCCGATCGCGATGACCAGGAATATGTAGACGGCGTCGCGGGGATCTTTCAGTGTATTGCGGAAGCGCACCGCCGCGACGATCCCGGCGAGGCTGAACGCCAGTGCGAGGCTGTTCTTGACCACCAGAGCGATCCCGGCCACGACGATCGGTAGGATGACCACCGCCCTCACCAGCGCGGGGTCGTACTGTAGGCGCTTGATGCGCATGTACACGCCGGCGACCGGCACGATGAGCGCGAGGGCGCCCAGGATGGCCAGGGTCGTCGCGTAGGCGCGATCGAGCGCCATACGCACCATAGCCCTCTCGGCCGACGTCGCGTCGATCGTCTCGCCTCCGATGACCTGACTCGCCTCATCGCTGATCGCGGGGAGCGTCACCGGACTGAGAAACGCGCGTCGGGTCGAAGGAAAGTAGTGGGTGAGCGCCGCGACCAGGGCGATCAGCACCACGTAGTAGAGGAAGAGGCGAAGGAAAGGGGAGTCCCGAACCCAGGCGAGAAACTCGGCTCCCGGACCGCGACGGGTCGGCGCCACAGGGGGGATCGGATCCTTTTCCAGGCCGGGGGCATTCGCCTCCAGCTCCGCCAGCTCGTCGATACGGATCCGCTCTTCGTCCATGGGATTATGTGGGAGTGAGCCGCCGAACTCGGCAAGAAGCGTGCTGCACGTGGCCCACCTCTTGCCCCTCCCTCCGTCCGGAAGATGGCGGAATTTCATCCATTTCGCGCGAGGAAGCTTGAGCGAAACCCCGACAGAGACCCCGCCGGAGCAACTCTACGCAACCCTTCGGGACCGCTTCTGTCTCGACGAATTCCGAGAGGGGCAGAAAGAGGCGGTGGAGGCCGTGCTCGCCGGGCGGGACACCCTGGTCATCATGCCGACCGGCTCAGGGAAATCGCTGATCTACCAGCTCCCTGCCCTGCTCCTTCCCGGGCTCACCGTGGTCGTCTCGCCGCTCATCGCGCTGATGAAGGACCAGACGGACAAGCTCGAGGAGCTGGGGGTGGACGCGCGGGCGATCAACTCCTCGCTCAGCGATCGGGAGCGCGCGGCGGAGGAAGAGGCCGTCGAGCACGGTGAGGGCAAAATCCTCTACGTGACGCCCGAGCGCTTCCGCGACCGCGAGTTCTTCGAGGTGCTGCTGGGGCGCAAGGTGTCGCTCTTCGTGGTCGACGAGGCGCACTGCGTCAGCCAGTGGGGCCACGATTTTCGCCCGGACTACATGATGCTGGGCTCCATCGCCCGCCGCCTCGGCCGACCCCCGATCCTGGCCCTCACCGCGACCGCCCCGCCGGAGGTCCAGGACGACATCGCCACCCAGCTGGGAATGGTCGATCCGTTCCGGGTGGTCGGCGAGCTGATCCGCCCGAACCTGTTCCTCGAGGTGATCCCCACCGTGAACGACGAGGCGAAAGACGTCGCCCTCGAGCAGATCCTCCGGGACACGGAGGGAAGCGGGATCATCTACACCGCGACCGTGCGAGAGGCGGAGCGGCTCTACGCGGAGCTCGGCTCACGCTGGCCTGTTGCACTCTACCACGGAAAGCGGCCCGCGCGCGAGCGCGAGGAAGCACAGGATGCCTGGTCCACGGGCGCCGTGAAAGCGATCGTCGCTACGAACGCATTCGGCCTGGGGATCGATAAGGCGGACATCCGCTTCGTGGTCCACTACCAGTTCCCCGGATCCCTGGAGGCGTACTACCAGGAGGCGGGTCGGGCGGGGCGTGGCGGCGCCGCCGCGCGCTGCACAATTCTCTACCGCGAGGAAGATCGCGCGGTGCAGGGCTACTTTCTCGGCGGCAAGTACCCGGATATCGGCGAGGCGGCCCAGGTGGCGCGCGTCGTCAATGCAATGGATGCGGGCGAGCGCCGGCCACTGGTTGAGATCGCGGAGGCAGCAGACGTCCCCAGACGAAAGACTCGCATCGTCCTGACGCTGCTCAAGCGGCAGGGGATGATGCGGGAGATCCGCGGTGGCTCCTGGGAGAGGCTGGCCGACGACGTGACGCGCGCGGACCTCAGCAGGGATCTGCGTGATTACGAGGAACGGCGCGCAGCAGACCGGCGCAAGCTGCAGGCAATGGTCCGCTACTGCCGCACCGCTCGCTGCCGCACGCGGGTGATCCTGGAGTACTTCGGGCACGCTCCGATGCAGGACTACCGCTGCGGGCACTGCGACAACGATGGCGCTGCCGCCGGAACGCTTTCGCCTCCCGCCTCCCGCGAAGGGGCCGTGCCCGCCTCCGACAGGGGGACGCCCGGCGCGATTGTGAACGGTAGCCGGGCGCTGGCCACCAGCCGCGCGCCAGCCGCTGAGAAGAAGGCGTTTGCGGCATCGGAAGGGGACGAGGTGGCACACGGCACCTATGGTCGCGGCGTACTGCTGGAGCGGCGGGGTGAGCGCGGTGAGGTGGATTTCGGCGGTCACGGCATCCGAGTCGTCCGGCTGGACGAGCTGAGCGAGGTCTGACGGGATCTTCTTTTCTCCCCTTTTCCCCGCCTTCGCCTCTCCCGCATCCACTGTCTCTCCCGGTGACCGCTTCTTCCCGTCCTTTCGCCGAAGCGCCTACGCCTTCTCACCGCAAGGCTCCGAGGTCCCGCCTGCTGGGCATCTCGGGCTTCGCCCTGCTGGCGGTCACCGTGCTCTGGCTGGCCGGCGTCGTGGGAGGCACCCCCCAGGCTGTACAGCTGGTCCTGGTTACGGCTGCGCTGGCAGCCATCGCTTTCGCTGTGTCGCAGGGTGTATCCAGCGTTCACGACTGGGCGGTACCGCTACTGCTCGTGGGAGGGGCGCTGCTGTTCGGATACCTGCGATACGAAGCTTTCTTCCGCCGGGGTCCGGGACAGCCCCTCGGCTACTCGAACGCGACCGGGGCACTGTATCTGCTCGCCGCGGCAGCCGCGCTCCAGCTCCTCGCTCGCGCACGAACCCGCCCTGGCCGGTTGCTCGGTCTCTTTGCCGCGCTCGCTTTCGCGGGGATCCCCTGGCTGATCGGCACCATTTCGGCGGGCGTGCTGCTGTGCCTCCTGCCGCTGGGCCTGCTGGCGCGGGGTCGCAAGGGCGTCCGGCGGTGCATCGTGGCCGGCGCAAGCGCGATCGTGCTGACGCTCGGCGTCGCCGTCGCCCTCGGCTCCACCTACGATCCGGCGACGCGGGACGGGTGGACGGAAGGGCTGGCGGCCCGTTCCCTCAGCGAACGGCGCCTGATGTTGTGGGGCGACGCGCTGCAGATGGTTCGCGAGCACCCGGTGAGCGGAGTGGGCCTGGGGCGGTTTCCGGAGGTGAGTCCCACCGCGCTCGCCAACGCCGATACGCGCTGGCCGCACAACGAGCCTCTCCACCTGGGGGCGGAAGCCGGTCTCCCCGGGTTGCTGCTGCTCCTGATGCTGTATGGTTGGGGCTTTGCCAGCTTGTGGTGGGAGGGAGACGACGGTGCCGCGGCGGTCGGGGCGCTGGCGCTGGCCGCGGTGGCCGTGCAGGCGAACATCGACTACATCCTGCACTTCCCCGCAGTTGTCGGTATGCTCGCCACCACGGTGGGGGCGGGGACGCGTCGGTCGCTCCGCCACGCGCGAACATACGGGCCGTCACGCGTCTACCGACGCTGATCGAAGCCAACAAGCTCAGCCGGATGGGGCGGCGGTGGTTAGCCTCTTCCTGCCAGCCGAGCAGGTGAAGGAAGGTAGCGGCGGCTCGAGGCGCGACGCGCCTGAAGTCCCGGAGCGGATTGGCCGCAGACCGCGATGCGACCATATTCGCAGCCGCGACCAGTCGGCATTACAGACCGAGCCACCCCGCGATGATGTTCTTCTGGATCTCGGACGTGCCGGAGTAGAGGGTGCTTCCCACCGAATCCCGCAGAACCCGCTCGATGCCATACTCCACCATGTAGCCGTAGCCGCCGAACACCTGGAGCGCATCGAGCGCGCTCGCCACCAGCGATTCGCTCACCAGCACTTTCGTCATCGACGACTCCAGCGCGAGACTCCTCGCCCGGCCTAGTTTGGAAGCGGCTCGATACGTCATCAAACGCGCCGCCTCCAGGCGAATCTTCATGTCGACGATCCGGTGCGACACCGCCTGGAACTTGCCGATCGCCTGCCCGAAGGCGGTCCGCGTCCGGGCCTGGGTGACGGCGCGCTCGAGCAGTCGCTGCATCGTACCCACGTGCACGGCCGCGATGCAGATCCGCTCCCACTCCATCGATTCCGTGAACACGCCTGCCCCACCGCCCACCTCGCCGACCACGGCGCCCCGCGGCACCACCACGTCCTCCAGCACCAGCTCGCTGATCGGAGAGCTGCGCAGCCCCATCTTCTCGAACCGCTGTCCGACGCGAAAGCCAGGTGCGGAGGTCTCGACGAGAAAAGCGGTCACCCCGCCGTAGTAGCCCCGCGACGGGTCGGTCACCGCGTAGATGAGCGCCAGATCCGCGACGGGTCCATTGGAGGCGAAAGTCTTCGTCCCGCTGATGCGGAAGCCGTCGCCGTCAGGCACCGCGCGGGTGGTCATGGCGAAGGCGTCGGACCCGGAGCCGGGTTCCGACATCCCGTTGACGGCGATGCGCGCCCCCCGGGCAAGCTCGGGGAGGTAGCGCTCCTTCAACTCCTCGCTCCCGTGCTTCCAGACCGGCACCACGCACGCGAGCAGGTGCGCGCAGACGGAGAAGACCAGCCCACCGTCCTCGCACCCGTAGCCGAACGCCTCCAGGGCTAGCGCCGTGGTCAGCGGATCCTGTCCCACGCCGCCGTACTCCTCTGGCACCGGAAGCCCCGTCAGCCCCATCTCTCCGCAGAGACCGAAGAGCGTTCGCGAGAACTCCCCCGCCCGGTCGCGCTCCTCCGCCCCGGCATTCAGCTCGCGCCGCGCAAAGGCGATGATCTCGCGGCGTAGCAGCTTCTGTTCGTCGGTATACTCGAAGTCCATCAGAGGGCGGCCTTGAGCGCTTCCAGGTCGGTTTTGGCGGTCGATGTCTTCGGCAGCGACGGGAGGAAGGCGAAGCGGTCCGGGATCATGTACTGCGGCAGGTGATCGGTCAGGAACCGCTTCATTTCGATCTGCGACGCGCCAGCGCCGTTCGCCATACTGAGGAAGGCATGGATGCGCACGCCATTTTCCTCATCGAGGACGGCGATCACCGCAGCCTCCTCCACCGCCGGGTGCCGGTAGAGCGCCGATTCGATCTCCCCCAACTCCACCCGGTATCCACGGCGCTTGACCATGCGGTCCCTCCGGCCGGCGAACTCGTACACGCCGCCACCGCTGTCGCGCACGATGTCGCCCGTGCGATACCAGTGACGGCCCGCGTGCTCGACGAAGGCGGCAGCTGTGCGCACGGGATCCTGCCAGTACTCCTTCATCACCGATCCCCCCGCGATCAGCAGCTCCCCCTCCTCGCCCGGTGCGACATCGTTCCCGTCGGCATCGACCACCCGAGAGAGGTCGTTCGAGCAGGTGACGCCGATCGGATACGGCACCGTCCGCTCCTCCGGGACCATGCCCGGCACCTCGAAATAGGTGCAGACGTTGGTCTCGGTCGGGCCGTAGAGGTTGAAGTAGCGCGGGCCACGCCACAGCCGCTGCAACGCTCGCAGGTGCTTGACCGGGAAGACCTCGCCGGCGAAGAGCACGAGCCGCAGGGAAGAGTAATCGTGCTGCTCCATCCGGCCGAACTCGGTCAGCATCCGCAGGATGGAGGGCGTCGAGTACCAGACTGTTATTCCGCGTTGGGCGATCAGCGGCGCCAGGCGGAGCGGCTGCTTGCCCGCCTCCTCGCCGATCAGTACCAGTCGCGCGCCGTGCTTGAGCGGGACGTAGATGTCCAGGATGGACAGATCGAAATGGAACGGCGCGTGGGATGAGAAGCGGTCACTGGGTCGAGGCTCGAAGGTCTCCGAGCACCAGTTCACGAAGGAGAGGGCGCTCGCGTGCGTGTGCACGACTCCCTTGGGCAGCCCCGTCGATCCCGAGGTGTAGAGGATGTACGCGAGATCATCCGCGCCCCCCGCGACCTCCGGCGGCGGGGCCGTATGTGCCTGGCCGGCAGCCCCCTCCGCGGTGATCACGAGGAGCTCCACGCCGAAGTCGTCCAACTCGGTGAGCGGGGTCGCTGCGAGCGGCTGCACCCCTCCCCAGACACCGCGGAGCTCGTCGCACCGGGCTGCGTCGGCCACCACCGCGCGCACGTCGCAGTTGCCGAAGATCAGGGCGCAGCGCGAGATCGGTGAGAGCGGATCCGCGGGCACATAGGCCGCTCCCGCCTTGAGGATTCCGAAGATGGCAGCCACCACACCGACCGATTTCGGGGCCAGGATCCCCACCCGGTCGCCGGGCCGGACCCCGGCGGCGATCAAGCGCTGCATCACCGCCTGCGAGCGGGTGCGGAGCTCGGCGTAGGTGATCTCGACCGACCGATCTGGATCCTCGATCGCCACGCCGATGGGGTTGATGGCTGCACCCCGGTCCAGCACGTGATGCAGCCGCTCCGGCGCGGGCGCGTTCATGTGGGTTGACGCTTCGACTCGACGGTCCGCGCCACCCTCGCGATGGTATTCAGGTGGTCCGGACTCATCTCGTGAGCCTCGATGGAGACCCCGAACTCCTCTTCCAGGAACATCACCAGCTTCATCGTGGAGATGGAATCGAGGATCCCCCCGGTGATGAGCGGTGTGTCCTCGGTCAGCAGCGCGGGATTCTCGCCCGGCAGGCATTCGTCGAGGATGTACTGCTTGATCCTCATCTCGGTGTCGGTCATTGTCGCCTTTCGTTGAGGAGGTTTACGCCGGAGGGTTACGCCGCACGCCGGAGGAGCCGGCCGTACCGTCACCGTTCTCCCATCAACTCCGGGAGACTTTCGGTCAATCGCGCGTAGAGCGCCTGCGACAGGAGCAGGTGCCCGCGGGCATTCGGGTGCGTGTCCCAGGTGGCGAGCCGGAGCTCGCTCGGATCGTGACCGGCGTAGGTGCCACCAAGGTCCCAGATGATGAAGCCCGCCTCCTCCGCGAGCCGTCGCAGGCGCCGCGGCGACGCCAGGTCGTCCGCTTCTACCACCGGCACGTAGATCCATACCGGCACGGCGCCCATCGCGCGCGCGGCCGACACCATCGTGCGGAAGCTCCACGCGAGAACGTCGTTACCGACGGTGGCTAGCCGCCGCTCCACTTCGCCGCGGCTCATCCCCGCCGTAGCGCCGGATCGCGCCACAATCTCCGCCAGCTCCGGATAAGGGATGGGATGTCCGACCTGAACAGCGATCGCCAGCCGGCGGACCGCCCGGGTGCGCTCGTTCGAGTGGGCCGTGTAGAAGACTGCGTCGGGCTGGAACGCTGAAAGCTTGTTGAGCGCCTGGATCGCGCTCTGGTGTGCCGTGTAGCCGGCGACCGCGAAGTTCAGGATCTCGAAGCGGGTGCCCAGCTCGGCTGCCATCTCCCGGTTCAGCCGTTCCTCGGTCAACGACTCGAAAATCTCCTCGGCGGCGACGCCCGCGCCCATGGTATGGGAGGCGCCGAGCAGGGCAATGCGGTAGGTCCCCGGCGGCTTGGCCTGAGTGTACTCGCGATCGCGCATCCCCCAACGGTTGGTGTGGAAGGGAATGCGCAGGATGGTCACCTGGAAGGAAGGGATCAGCTCGAACTCGAGGAGGTCGTGGGTCCAGATGACCGCCCCCGCCTCCCGGACGCCGAGCCAATCACCCGGCTGACGCTGCGGTGAGACCCGCCAGAGGGCGCTGGCGAAGTTCTCGGCATCGAGCAGCCCCTCGTAGTAGCCCCGCTCGAGCGCTTCGGCGTCGCGAGCGTTGAGCCGCGAATCCTGGAGCGAGGCGATGGCGGTCGCCACCTGCGGCGTGAAGGTCGACTGAATGGAGGGGAGCCCGACCAGCACCAGGGTCAAAGCCGTCCCACCCGAGACCACCACCGAGCGGCCGAAGCTCGGCCGATCCCCCAGCGGCGTCAGCGGCCAGCCGCGGTGCCGCAGATACTGCGCGACCACGCCCAGGGCGACCAGCAGCGCCAGCGCTCCGAATAGGGCGGCGACGCTGATCGCACTGACTCCTCGCGCGCTGCCGACCAGTTCCAGCCACTGCGACAGGCTGCCGCTGCTCCAGAGCGACCAGAGCACAGTGATGGTCACCAGCATCGCCGTGACCTTGAGCGCATGAGCGGTTGCCGCGGGCAAGCTCCAGTGCGGCCTGGACAGGGCGCGCCGCCGGCCACGGCGGGCTTCCCAGAGGGAATTCACCACCACCAGCCCACCCAGTATCCCCCAGAACAATGCATCGGGAACGGTGATCGGGAAGGTGCCGCGCAGCCAGAGCCACTGGTACGAGTGCAGGATCCACGTGCCGGCAAAGACCACCAGCGTGGCCCCGACCATCGCGGGTTGCAGGCCATACCGCTTCAGGCGCATCAGCGACGGATAGTAGAAGATCTTCATCATGAAGTCCTTCCAGTAGATGTTGATCCGCCGCCAGTAGTCGTTGAAGCTAGAAGCGAGAAGGTAGGCGTGGTGGGTCTCGGGAAGGTTGAAGCCGAAGAGACACAGGATCCCCACGATCATGTGGAACTGGCCCGAGATCCGGAGATAGAGCAGGTAGGTCGAGACCATCGACTGCACGACTCCACCCAGTCCCACGACCTCGGCCGCGGTCGGCACCAGGTGGTAGTAGACCGCACGGTAGATCAGGAGCTGCACTAAACCCCGCACGATCCAGTTGAGACCCTTCTGGTAGATGGCCTCGGCGTCGGTGTCGTAGTAGGTGCTCCGGAATCGCTGGTAGTCGACTACGGGAAAGAGGGGGAAGCAGACATTCGGCAGCAGGAAGAAATAGCTCAGTCGCTGCCACAGGGACGTCTGCCCGTGCTCGTGGCGGAGGTCGTAGAGGTAGATGATCAGGCGGAACATGAACATCGACCCCAGGATCGGCAGGACCAGGGTCGCGAACTCCGGCAGCGGAGCGGAGATCCATTCCAGGCGTACGGCCGCGAGCAGCGCCGCGGCCGCCAACACCACCCCAACGCGGTAGGCGAAACCGATCGGCAGATGGCAGATACCCAGCAGCGTCAGCCCGAGGAGGATCAGCGCCATCCCGTGGACGAAGCCGAGCACGCCGCCGATGGCCGCCATCGAGATCAGCACGAAGAACGGCTGGCGCAAACGGAGCGGAAGCAGGGTGTGGACGACGAAGCCGACGAAGATCAGCGGGAGGAGTTTGCCGAAGCCAAAGGTCTCTTCGATGCGAAAGACCTGCAGGGCATACAGCACCGCCCCCAGCTCCGCCACGATGATCCCCAGGCGAAGCCAGCGGCGGCGGTCCGCTTCGGGACGGGTCTCCGGCGGGGTCGGCGGTGCTTCGAAGACCCTCCCAACGCCGACCGGTGGCGACGCGGCTGGAGCCGGACTCGGCGTTTCGATCTGGTGTGCCATGAGGCGGTTGAGCAGGGCGGATGGCCAGCGGGCAACAGGACGCTTCGGCTTCCGTTCGCCGCCGGTCGATCAGGCCGAGCGCTAGGCAATCTCGGCCGTGGGACGTGGCGTCGCGGCCAGCGGCGCGTGCTCCGGCACTGGCGCTCGGGGCTGCCCGTGCGCGCGCAGTGGCTCGATGCATTCGGGGACCATCGCGCAGACGGCGCCCGCCAGCTCGTCGACCCTACCATCCACCAGCAGGCGCAGGAGTCGCTCGAGCCCCTGCTGCAGCTCGTCCGCGCCCCCTTCGGACCTCTCGACGATGCGAATCTTGTCGATGGTGGTGGGGATCGTCCTCTCGAACTCGGACATCAACTCCTCGTGGAGCTTCTCGCCCGGGCGGATGCCGGTGAAGACGATTGGCATCTCCGTGTACGGCTCCAGACCGGAGAGCCGGATGAGGTTTTCGGCCAGGTCGAGGATCCGGATGGGCGGTCCCATGTCGAGCATCGAGATCCGATTGGCAGCTTCGGGTAGGGCCGCCGCCTGGAGCACGAGCTGAACCGCCTCGGGAATGGTCATGAAATAGCGGGTCATCTCGGGATGGGTGACGGTGACGGGGCCGCCCGCGGCGATCTGCCGCTGGAACACCGGCACCACACTCCCCTCCGAGCCCAGCACGTTGCCGAAGCGCACCGCTCGGCAGTCGGTGCGTCCGCCGTCCGTCGCGCGGGAGGCGAGAACGATTCGCTCGGCGATGCGCTTGGTCGCCCCCATCACACTCGAGGGATTGACCGCCTTGTCGGTGGAGATCAGGACGAACTTGCGCGCCTCGAAATCCGCGGCGGAGCGGACCACGGTAAGCGTGCCGAAGACGTTGTTGCGGACCGCCTCGGAGATGTTCGCCTCCATCATCGGCACGTGTTTGTACGCCGCGGCGTGGAAGACGTAGGTAGGGCGGTACTGCTGGAAGATCTGCCGGACGCGCTGACCGTCGGCGACATCGGCGATGACCGGCACGACCTCCAGGTCGGGGTGTGCGCGCCGCAACTCGAGGTGCACGTAATACAGCGGGCTCTCCGCCTGCTCCAGCAGGAGTAGCCTGGCGGGGTGATGGAGGGCGACCTGGCGGGCGAGCTCCGAGCCGATCGATCCACCCGCCCCCGTGATCAGCGCGACCTGTCCTCGCAGGTCCACGGAGACCTGGTCGAGGTGGAGCCTGACCGGTTCCCTGCCCAACAACTCTTCCAACCGCACGGACCGGAGCTCGTGCAGGCGCACGCGGCCGTCGAGCATCTCGCGCAGCGTGGGAACGATCTTGAACTCGACGCCGAGGTTGGCGCAGTTCTCGGTGATGCGCCGCATCTCCTCGCGAGTGGCCGAGGCAATGGCCACCACCAGCAGCTCGATGTGATGCTCGCGCGTCAGCGCGGGGAGGTCACGGGTGCCGCCGAGGACGCGCACGCCGTGAATCTCCATTCCCACCTTGAGCGGATTGTCATCCACCAGGCCTACCGGGCGGATCCCGCTCCTGGGATCCATGCGGATCTGGCGGAGTAGCTGCGCCCCGACGTTGCCAGCCCCGATGATCAGGGTCCGCTTCCCCGTTTGGCCTGCCTGCATCGTTCCGCGCTCGCGAATCCAGCGCACACCGAAGCGGATCCCGCCGAAGAACAGAACGGCGAGCATCCAGTCCAGAGCCAGGATCGAGCGCGGGAACTTCCCCAGGTAGCCGGCGAGGAAGAGCGCGGAGACGAACAGGGCGGACCCGAAGGTCACCGCCTTGATCAGCGCGACCAGGTCATAGAGCCCGACGTGCCGCCACCAGCCGCTGTACAGGCGGAAGACGGCAAACCCCATCAGCCGCATGCACAGGAGAAAGGGCAGCGTGATCCAGAAGAGCTCCCGGTACGCAGGCGGAACGTGAAGGTCGAAGCGAAGCGCGAAAGCGATCGCATAGGCCAGCGGGATCAGCACGAGGTGCAACGCCAGCACGATCGCACGTCTGTGATTCAGGAGGGGATCCGGCAGGCGCTCCAGACTCGCCAGGGAGGAAGCACGGACAGCCGCATCCTCGCGCGATCGAGGAGCGGAGACGGAGGAGGACGGCGTGGGGTTCATGGGCATCCATCTGCGAAGCAAGGTGGTTCGACCCCTTGTCCGAAATAGTCCCATCTTCGGTGGCCACTCGGAGCTCCCGGTGGCCTCTGCGAGCTCAAGTCGACGTCGATCCGGATCCGGGTTGGGGTGGTCGGAATGCATGATTCCGATGGCATCGGGAGCACAGCGACGCCGGAGCGACCGGGGCGAACCGCTCCGCAACGTGCCGGATTCCCGGCGTAGCTGAACCACGTCGGGCAAGGGGAGGACCAGCGGCGGGAAGAAGTAAGAAGCTAGGAAATGCGGGAAAATCCAGGAAAGGCGACTGATCAGAAACGCGGAGGTGAGGCCAAAATCTGATGCAAAAGGTCAACGGAATCAAGCACGCCTACCACACCCCCAGGGCGGATCCGCCCCCGCGCCGTCGCGCGGCTCGTGGCTTCCTTCATTGTTGCTTGGTTATTGCAAAATGCAAGAACTCTTGCAGGAGACAAGACTGTCTGAGTCATCTCCTGTCTACTTTGTAGCTTCCTATCTAATTGCCCCTAAACTACCTACGGCCATTTTGGGTCCTTTCGGGTTTTGCGGTCCCGCCCTTGCGCCAGGCGGCAGACCGTCCGTCCAGGTCGCAGAGACCCACGACCGACGCTGCTCAGAGCAAAGCCGTCGAAAGGCGGTGACGCAGAGTCACGGGGCTAAAGCGGTGTAACCGCCACGCTCGCCGGTCCGCCAGCGCATTCGATCTTCGAGCGCTGGCGTTTTTTTTTTGTGTTCTCCCGTCGTTTTTTCACCGAACCGCCATGCGACTCTCCTCCGAAAGCCGGACAGTTGGTCGTCGTCGGATCGCCGCCGGGCGCGTACGCCGCTGGGCGGCGGTCGCCATCAGCTCGAGCTTTGTCCTGGGGGGCTGCGACGCCCCCGCCCCCACCGAAGTGCCTCAGGAGACGCGCGCCGATACCACGCAGTCGGCACAGGCGCCCGCGGAGCCGGAGTGGGATCGGGTGCTGGAGAACGTGACGCTGGAAGGAGACGTGGTGGTCCCGGCAGGTGAGCGCTGGTTGATCGGCCCTAACGTGCGCATCGCCGGGAACCTGCGCACCGATTCGGGCACCATCGCGATGCGCCCCGGCTCCAGCCTGCACTTCGTGGGCGCCGATCCCGAGAAATACGTCGGCGGCGGAATGGGCTACGAACCGCAATTCGCCAACGACATCGGCCTGTGGATCGGGCGCTACGGAGTTCTGGACATCCGCGGCACACCCAAGACGGGCTGGAATCGGACGGGGACCGACCCGACCTGGAAGCCGGACGACGAGTACTACATCGCCCCGACCGAGCCCGGTGACTACGCGCCGAAGCCCTGGAAGCCGGGAGACCCGATCCCGCAGGTCGATCCGCGCGTTCCGCCGGCGGAGGTGCTGAACGTTACTCGAGACATCCTCATCGAAGGGCCGGGGCACATCCACATCCACTCGGTCAAGCCCCAGCGCATCGAGTACGTCACGCTGAAAAACCTGGGGGTGAGCAACAAGGCCTCGCGGGGACCGGTGACCGGTCGCTACGCCCTCCACTTCCATCATGCAGGAGGGGAGGGAGAGAGCATCGTGCGAGGCGTCGCGGCGGTGAACAGCCGTGGTCGGGTGTTCGTACCGCACATGTCCAAGGGGATCACCTTCGAGGATGTGGTAAGCGTCAACAGTTGGGGAGACGGCTTCTGGTGGGATCTGGGCGACCGCAGCCAGGAGATCCAGGTCGATCACATGGCCGTGGTGGGGGTGAACATGCCCCGCAAGGTGAGCGGCGCGACCAGCCAGTACTCGGCGATCGTGCTGGGGGGTGGCGACAACATCTCCATCCGCAACAGCGTCGCGGCAGGCTCACGGGGGACCAAGATCTCACATGGCTTCGACTGGCCCTCCAAGGCGGACAACAAGGGCCCGGCGGTGTGGGACTTCTCCGAGGGGAACGTAGCGCACAACAACCAAGGCTCGGGAATCCGCTTCTGGTTCAACAACGCGGATAACCACGTCGTCGAGAACGCCATCACCTACCGCAACGGCGCGGCCGGTGTCGAGAACGGCGCATACCGCAACGCCCATCGCTACATCAACGTGTTGATGTTCGACGACAAGTTGGTCGAGCATGCCTCCTCCATGCCGCACCGACTGGACGGAAAGGGAGCCCGCTTCGAGAAGATGACCGTCGTCAGCCCGAAGGGGCCGGCGCTCAGCATCGGCCGGTTGCGGCTTCCGCCGATGGTGCCGACCGAGTTCGTCGACTGCGACTTCGAGACGCTCGACGGCTCGCCCAAGGTTTCGCTGGACGCCCGGCAGGCGGAGAACCCGTTCATCGCGGTCTTCCGCAACTGCGACTTGACGCCGGATGATTTCAGGATCTCCGCGCCCTTCGCGAAGGGGTTGAAGGGCACGAACATCCGGATCGAGAACGCGGATGGCACCGGCTGGGAGATCACCCTCGACATGGCGGGCGGCCAGAAGGTGGTGCGGGAGCTGAACTGAAGCGGGGAAGGGTCGGAGCGAGCAGAGAGGGTGGGCGGCGAAGGCGCCGTCCACCCTCTCTGCGTCCGAGGGTCGAAGGTCACGTGGCGCGGCATGCTTTTTCCCAAACGGGTCCGCTCAGCCGACGTGCTCTCCCCGGGACTTTGAGCCGATCCCCTCGACTGGAAGTCCGAGCGCTCCTGACCCTGCTCACCGCATCCTCCATGAATACCCGCCGAAATGACCCGAGGATCATCTTCGTAGTCGGCATGGCCAGATCGGGGACCAGCTGGATCGCGAAGGTCCTCTCGTTCGACTCCACCTTCAACTACTTCTGCGAGCCGGACAACCACGTGCATGTAGCGGGCGCCCAGCGCTACTTCCACTCACTGTACCTGACCCGGGATCGGGGTGACGAGGCCTTTGATCAGCTTATCGACCGGGCAGTGCGCGGTGAGGTCTCGACGGCCTTCACCAGGAAGGAGGACGTCAGGGTCCTGGTGGAACGCATGCCGTGGCTGGGAATCCTCCGTCCATACCTGCACCGGCTGCTTCCGAGACGCCGCAGCGTCCTGCTGAAGCTGATCGCCTCCAACCTCGCCTTGGACCGTCTAGCGGCGCGGTACCCGGATGCCAGGCAGGTGTACATCGTCCGACATCCCTGCGGCGTGTTTGCCAGTCGCAAGAGACTCGGCTGGACGCCCCAACCGCAGCGACTGCTCGAGGATGCCGTACTGGTGCGCGACCACCTGGAACCCTACCAGGAGTTGATCGCGTCCGCCGGTACCTACTGGGAAAAGGCGGGGGCGTACTGGGGCGCCATCAACTACGTGGTCATGCGGCAGACACCACCCAATGGGCCACGAACTATCCTGCATTATGAGTGGCTCTGCGCGGACCCCGTACCGCACTTCCAAGCGCTCTACCGACATCTCGGTCTCGAGTGGAACAAACGAGCCGAGGCGTTCCTCTCGAACAGAGAAAGGCTCGACCATCGCCCGTATTCCCTGCGACGGTACCCCCCGAACCAGATTGCAGCGTGGCAGAAGGAGGTGACGCCGGAGGACCAGGCAGCGTGCCGCCAATTCGTCGAGCCCTTCGGGTTACCCTACTACCGCGATTTCCAGCCTGATGTAGACCAACCTGCGTGGTTCACATCAGAAGCCGAGTCGCTGACATCGAAGGGAGTTGCGGTCGATCAAGCAGAAGTGCACCAGACCACGATTTGAAATCGTTTGGTCGGTGAGGGTGTATTCAGGTTCGGCTGGAAGGGGAAAGCATACAACTTCGTCATGCAATCCTTCGGTACCGATCCGACGTAGCACGACTTTCATGACTTTATAGATCTACGCCCTTCTCACGGAACGGTACGCGGGAGCATCACTGCGGTTCCTGAGGACGCTCTGCAAGCCTGGCTTCGGTGCCCCCGGGGATGCGTGCGGAGAGCTCGAGCGGGGAGTGAATCGATCTCTCTATCGCCCGAAGGCTCAAGTGTCTGGCGCCTTGCCCGCAACACCGTGAAAGAGTGCGGGTACACCCAGGGACTACCCGACTGGTTCGGAGCGAGGAACGTGCACTGGTAGAGATCAGCGCGGACGAGATTAGCCGAAGCGCGCAGAGTGGGGCAGCACGCCAGGTGTGCCACTCGACCGCTCCTGCCTGGCATGCCGGATGGAGGAGTGATGCAGGAGAACAATCCATCCCGAAGCAAGGCGAGACATCGCTGGATCCCAGCGACGCTGTGCTTCGTGCTGCCGATCGCGTCGGGGGCTTTCCTCCTGGCCGCATCGCCGCACCCCGTGACCTCGTCTGGCATTCGCCTTCGACCGTCACACGCATCGAAGCCTTCCGTTCTCCGGCAACAGGTCGAGTGGGACAGCGTTCTTGCGAACGTGGAGATCCGTGGAGACGTCGTCGTACCCGCCGGAGAGACCTGGTTGATCGGGTCAAACGTCCGCATCGCGGGCAACCTGCGTACGGATTCCGGCACCATCGCCATGCGACCCGGATCCAGTCTCCATTTCGTTGGCGCAGAGCCCGACCGCTACGTGGGCGGAGGAATGGGGTACGAGCCGCGCTTTGCCGACGACATCGGCCTGTGGGTAGGCACGATGGGCGTTCTCGACATTCGAGGAACGCCCAAGACCGGCTGGAACCGCACGGGAACGGATCCGACCTGGAAGTCGGACGACGAATACTGGATTGCTCCCACCGAGCCCGGAGATTATCAGCCCCGGCGCTGGCACCCAGGCGAGCCCATCCCCCGCGTGGACCCCCGAGTTCCTCCGGCTGAAGTCATTAACGTCACCCGGGACGTTCTCATCGAAGGCCCAGGTCACATTCACATACATTCGCGTCGCCCGCAGCGGATCGAATACGTGACGCTCCGCGGGATGGGCATCGGGAATCGGGCCTCCAAAGGACCGGTGAAGGGGCGATACGCCTTGCACATCCACCACGGCGGCAACGGAACGCGTGGAACGATCGTTCGCGGAGTTGCGGCGATCGAAAGCGGAGGGCGCGTGTTTGTACCGCACGAGTCGCACGGCATCAGCTTCGAGGACGTCGTGAGCGTCAACAGCTACGGCGAGGGGTTCTGGTGGGACGTGGGAGACCGAAGTGACGACATCGTCATCGACCGGCTCGCCGTGATCGGAGTGCACATGCCGCGTGGACAGAGCGGACGAACAAGCATGCACTCGGCGATCGTCCTCGGGGGAGGTACCGGCATCGCGATCCGCAACAGCGTGGCGGCAGGTGCCCGGGGGAGCAAGATCTCGCACGGCTTTGAATGGCCTTCGCGAGCCGACAATCACGGGCCGGCGGTGTGGGAGTTCAACCGGGGGAATGTGGCCCACAACAACGAGGGTTCAGGGATTCGGCTCTGGTTCAACAACTCGGAGAACCACGTCATCGCGAATGCCGTTACCTACCGCAATGGCTTCGCCGGGGTCGAGAACGGGGCCTATCGAAATGCGCACCGATACGAGAACCTGCTGCTGTTCGAAGATCGCCTGGTACAACACGCGTCATCTCGACCACAGTCTATGGATGGCCGCGGCGCGCGATTCGACAACGTGACAGTAATTGCGGATCGCGGACCAGCTCTGAATATCGGGCGGCTCCGCCTCCCCCCGATGGTTCCCACCGAGTTTTTCGATTGCACGCTGGTGCCCGGTGACGGCGCTCCGAAGGTGTCGCTCGATGCCAGGCGGGCAGCCAATCCCTTTACTGCGATCTTCCGGAATTGTGACCTCTCACCGGAAGACATTCACGTCGCCCCGCCGTTTGCCCCTGGCCTGGCGGGTACACGCATCGTGCTGGAGGACGGCGATGGGACCGTCTGGGAGATCACGCTGGACATGAAGGCCGGCAAGAAGGCGGTGCGGATGATTCCTGCAGCAGACTCGGCAGCAAGTCTTACTACTCTGCGCTGATCGGAAGCCCGGGCGACGCAGGGTCAAAGTGGGCTCACGTTAGATCTTGCTTCGCCTGGATGCAGGTTCGATCGATGCCTCTCGCCTCAAAGCCCGGCTGAGAGGACCCGAGGCCACGATGCCGACGCTGAGCATTCGCGAGTTCAGGTCCCGGCTCGTCCTTCCGTGGTGGAGCCCAGCCGAGAACTGGGATACGACCTGACGCCGCGGCTCAAGAGGTTGATGTGGCATGCCTTGCGCGGAAGCCTGCTGGGCGGAAAACGCCTCATTGCGCAGGACTCGAGTCTGGGTGCCGGACCGCCGACGAGGGGTCGATTGGGAGCCGCTCGCACTCGTCCTATACAGCGGATCTGGTCCAGAGTCGAGAGTCCGTCCGCGCCCTGGGAAGGTGTGGTATCGGGCCAACGCCCTGTGGCGTCGCTCCGGCGCTCAGTGATTCCTACACCGCGATGCTGGCGGAAAGCATTGAGGTGCAGAGGTGACGGAACGCGTCTCTGGGCAGATCCTGCGTCGACGACCACAGTCACACCATTTGTCGGAGGCAGGAGCGCGTGCTGCAAACCATTAGGAAGATCCTCGACCTGTTCGATGGGGCCGGGAAATGGAGGCTTGCATGGCTGTTCGGGGTGTCCGTCGTTGCCGGCCTCGTGCAGATGCTGGGTGTCGCCTCCATCCTCCCCTTCCTCGCGCTAGCGGCGAACCCGAGCGCGGTTCATAGCAACTCCGCCCTGAACCTGGTTTACACGAAGCTGAATTTCTCCAGTGAAACGGCCTTCCTGGTCGCTGCCGGGACGGCCGTCTTCGTCATGATGGCGCTAACGAATGGGGTGGCGGCACTCACCACTTGGTTGATTCACCGCTTCACCTATGAGAACTATCGTTCGCTCTCCATCCGCCTGCTAGCCAAGTATATCGAGCAGCCCTACACCTTCTATCTGAGTCGGAGCACAACGGGTCTGACGAAGAACATCCTGGCAGAAGTGAACGCCGTCGTCACGGGTGTTCTGGTTCCGGCTCTCAGGATGATGGCCAAGCTCGTCGTCACCCTGCTGATCACGGCGCTACTGGTAGCAATCGACCCCATCCTCGCTCTCGTTTCTGCAGGCGTGCTCGGGGGGCTGTATGGCGCCGTCTACACGGTCATTCGTAGACGGCAACTTCAACTGGGTGTCGATCGAGTGGAGGCGAGCAGCCTTCGCTTCAAATCTGCGCAGGAGGCGCTGATCGGTATCAAAGAGGTCAAGGTCCTGGGACGCGAAGCCGAGTTCGTGCGGCGCTTCTCCGAAGCCTCGCGGACCTACGCCTCCACGCAGGCATCGAACGCGGCAATCAGCGAGCTTCCTACGTTCGCGTTGGAAACGGTTGCGTTCGGCGGCATCCTCCTGGTCGTCCTCTATGCCTTTACACGCGGAGGAGAAACGGCGACGGTTCTGCCCACGATCGGCCTCTATGCCTTTGCAGCCTACAAGCTGAAGCCCGCCCTGCAAACGATCTTCTCCTCGCTTGCGAAGATCCGTTTCAACAATCCATCGCTTGACATCCTCCACGCCGACCTGCTTGGCGCCGGCACCAGTGCCGGGGTTCAGGCCGAGGATCCAAAGCCTATCTCGCTCAACCGTGCCATCGAAATCCGAGGCGTGTACTTCCGGTACCCCACCTCGCCGGATTGGGTGCTGCGGGATGTGAACCTCGTGATCCCGAAGAACAGCATCGTCGGATTCGCCGGCAGTACTGGCGCCGGCAAGACCACGTTGGTCGATGTCCTGCTCGGGCTCCTCGAGCCACAGGTTGGCCGGGTCCTGGTCGATGACGTGGAGATCACCAGTCAGAATGTTCGCGCCTGGCGTCGCAACATCGGCTACGTGCCTCAGCACATTTTTCTGATGGATAAGTCGGTGACCGAGAATATCGCCTTCGGTATTCCGAAATCAGAGATCGACCAAGCAGCAGTGGAAGCCGCGGCTGCTGCCGCGAATATCCACGAGTTCATACGCTCGCTACCAGACGGCTATGACACATCGGCCGCCGACCGCGGGCTACGGCTGAGTGGTGGTCAACGTCAGAGAATCGGGATCGCGCGAGCACTCTATCACGATCCGGAAATTCTCATTTTCGACGAAGCGACGAGCGCGCTCGACAGCGTGACGGAAGACGCGGTGATGCAGGCGATCAACAACCTCGCCCATCGCAAGACGATCCTGTTGATCGCCCACCGGCTCACCACTCTGCGCGAATGTGACACAATCTTCTTTTTCGAGAATGGGCGGATCGTCGATCAGGGAACATTCGCCGAGCTCACGATGCGCAACCGCACCTTCCAGGAAATGGCACGACTCTCGGTTTCGATCATCGAGCCGGACCCGCAACTGCCTGAAGAATCGCCGAGCAGGGCCTTTGTACAATGAGATGCTGTTCGTTCTGCCCCGCGCTCGACGCGGCAACGCGGTAAACTTCGAACCACAGGTATCTCCAGTCACTGCCGGAACCTGCTAGCTCCACCACCCCGATGCTCTCCCTGCTGATCTGCACCCGAAATCGCGCGCGTCAGCTGGAGCGCACGCTTCTGCACGTCGGTCAGCTCGTCTTCGACGGGGAGTGGGAGGTGATCGTGGTGGACAATGGCTCTACTGACGATACGCAAGCGGTGGTGGAGGCTTTCGCCCGCGCGACGAACGTCCCCGTCCAGTACGCGGCCGCAGCCCAGCCTGGCCTGTCCCTCGCCCGTAACGTCGGAGTCGCTCGCGCCCGCGGAGAGATCGTCTGCTTCACCGACGACGACTGCTACCCCGCGCCCGACTACCTACAGCGCATAGACGACATCTTCTCGCGACAGCCCGAGGTGGCTTACGTCGGCGGGAGGGTGCTGCTCTACGACCCCGAGGATGCCCGCATCACACTACAGGAATCGATGGAGCACCGGACCTTTCCGCCCGGTGCCCTGCTGGAGGCAGGGACGATCCATGGCGCTAATATGGCCGTCCGGCGCAGCGCCATGGACGCGATCGGGGTCTTCGACCCGCTGCTCGGCGCCGGCGGGCCGCTCCTGAGCGGGGAGGACATCGACTTCCTGGCCAGGCTCGCCGCGGCCGGCTTCACCGGTCGCTACGACCCCGCCCCGGTCGTATACCACCACCACATGCGTCGGCGCGGACCGGAGTTGACCGCGCAGAAGCGCGGACACGATCTCGGTCGAGGAGCAGTGTACTTCAAGGCTTTGCTGCGCCCCACGACCCGCCGAACCTACGCCGCCTACTGGCTGCGCCGTCTCTGGCGTCTCCCTCCCGGCAAGGCCCTCCGCGAGCTCCACGGCGCCGCGCTATACTGCCTCTACTTCGCGCGGGCCCGGATGACCCGGAGTGCCACGGCATCCTCCGCGACCGCAGCCTCGCTGCCCCCTGCCTGATCGCCGCAGATGAGGATCCTCCTCGCGGCTCGCCCCAGAGGAAACCCGGTCATCGCCGAGATGGCGTCGGCCCTGGAGCAATCCCCGGAAGTGCGCTCGGTCGAGATCGGTCCCGAAGCCTTCTGGTCCGCCCGACCCGGTGAGTTCGACGTCCTGCACCTCCACTGGCCGGAGGCGCTCTTCTCCTGGCGCGAGCCCTCGTCGGCGCAGCTGAATGAGCTACGCCAGCGGCTCGCCTGGTGGCGCGAGGCGGGCCCCATCGTCGCCACCGTCCACAACCTCCGCCCCAACGATCCTGGGCGGCGCAACGTCTTCGGCCCTGCCTATGAGGCCCTGCTCGCAGCGTGCGACGGGCTGATCCACACGGGCCGCGCCTCTCTCCGTGCGCTCCTGGCGACCATCCCTGCACTGTCCGAGAAGGCACACACGATCGTACCGCTGCCCGTCTTCACCACCTTCGCCGACGGCATGCCGCGCGAAGAGGCGCGCCGTTCCTTCGGTTTGAAGCCGCAAGCCAGCGTCGCTCTCTCATTCGGCACGATCCGGCGGCTGGGAGAGGTATGGACGCTTCTGCAGGGCTTCCGCCGCGCGCGACTGCCGTATAAGCGCCTGCTGGTGGCCGGCAACCTGTCCTCGCAGCTCGACGGCTCCGCCCGAGTCACCACGAAAGCCATGCTGCACACCTCTCCGAGGACGATCGCCCAGGTCGGCAGGATTCCCGACGACGAGGTGCAGCGATTCTTCAAGGCCGCAGATCTGCTTGTCATTTCCCGCCTGGAGACGCTGAACTCCGGCAACGTGCAGCTCGGCTTTGGCTTCGGGAAGGTGGTAGTGGGACCCGATACGGGGGTCACCGGGGAGATCCTCCGGGCCACCGGAAATCCTGTTTACCGCCCGGGTGACGCGGACGACCTTGCCGGAGCAATGGAGCGCGCGCTGGAAGCGAGCCGCGCGGGCAAGGGAGAGGACAACCGCGCATTCGCCCACCGGGAGTGGGCCCCTGGGCGAATTGCCACGATGCATGTGCAGTTCTATCGCGACCTGCTGGGAAAGCGGGTACGCAGGACCGACTTCGCCACCGGGGCATCATCATGAGCTCGAGCGACATGAGTCCCAGCGACATGAGCCCCAGCGAGGTGAACCCGAGCGATGTGAGGCCCAGCAACCCGGACCCGAGCGATCCGTTTCGCGCGGCGGCCCCGCTCTTCAGCGTGGTGATCCCGAGTCACAACCGGGCCTCGCTCCTGCCGCGCTCGATTGGGAGCGTCCTGACGCAGACGATGCCCGATTTCGAGCTCTTGGTGGTCGACGACGGCTCCACCGACGACACCCGGGAGGTGGTGCGCCGGATCAACGATCCGCGCCTCCGCTACGTGTGGCGCGAACAGGCAGGAGCAGCGGCTGCCCGCAACTTCGGAGCGCACCTGGCCGCCGGTCGCTTTCTCACCTTCCTCGACAGCGACGACGAGGCGCTCCCTCACTGGCTGCAGTCGTTCCAGCAGGGCTTCGCGGAGAGCGGCGCCGCCGTGGTCTGCTGCGGTTGCGAAAAGGTCGGGAACGGGCCCGAGCTGCGGAAGAAGAGCGGAGTTCTCCTGCCGCAGGATCTCGGGCCGATGTTCGGCCGGACGGTGGGAAAGTTCACGAACGGCGGCGTCTTCGCCATGCGCCGCGAGGTCTTCGAGGCAGTGGGGGGCTACGCGGAGAACCTGCGCTCGGGGCAGCACACCGAGCTCGCCATGCGGCTGGTCCCGATGGCCCGCAAGCGGGGGTGGATCATCCACAACGTCATGGAGCCCCTCGTGAGGGTCCACGTTCACCCCGGCCCACGCATCCGCGGCGATCCCGAGGCGCTTTACGAGGGGACGGCGTACATCCTGGACGCCCATCGGGCGCTCTATCGATCCGCTCCTCGGGAATACGCCAAAACGCAGGCGATCGCGGGGGTGAGCGCGCTGCGGATCGGACGGAACGGTGCCGCTCGCCGGCACTTCCTGCGCGCGATCACCGCCGACCCGACCCGCGCTGAACACTGGGCTCGGTTGATGCTCTCGCTGCTTCCTCCCCTCGCGCACCGGCGGTGGGAGCGCGCCCGCGCCACTGCCCCGGAGCTCTGAAGCCCGGCCACCCCAAGGTGCGCGCGCACGCGCGAAAACGGGATGAAGCTGCTGTACCTGATCAACAGCCTGGGTGCGGGCGGCGCCGAGCGGTCCCTCGTGGAGTTGCTGCCACACTACCAGTCCTCGGGAATCGACATCTCGCTCGTCTGCCTCGAGCCACGCCGCGTCGGGGTGGAAGCGGATGCGCGCCTCCTCGGTACGGACCTCGTCTACCTATCCGGCGCGCTTCCCGGTTGGATCGCCAGCTTCCGACGCCTGATCTCGCGTCGCCATCCCGACCTGATCCACACCACCCTCTTCGACGCCCACCTGGTCGGCCGCCTCGGCGCGATGGGAACCGAAGTACCCGTGCTGAGCAGCCTGGTGAGCACGCCGTACGTCCCCTCGCGCAAAAAGGACCGGAACCTGAACCAGACCGCCTTTCGCCTGGTGAAAGCGCTCGACGGGTGGACCGCGCGTCATCTCACCTCCCGCTTCCACGCCATCAGCCACACTGTGCGCGACGCGTACGTGGCCTCGCTCGGGCTTCCCCCGGAGCGGATTACCGTCATCGAGCGCGGCCGCGATCCGCAGCGTCTCGGGCAGCCCGACGAAACGCGGCGTCAGCGCGTGCGGCGGGCGCTCGGGATCGATCCCGCAATTCCCCTACTCATCAACGTCGGGCGGCACGAGTACCCGAAAGGGCAACCCGTGCTGCTTCGCGCCATGGCAATCCTGCGGGAGCGGCATGCGGATGCCGTCCTGCTGATTGCGGGACGAGACGGACACATGACCCGCGAGCTCGAGCGCCTGCACCAGGAGCTTCGCCTTGGAGGCCGGGTCCGCTTCCTCGGCCACCGGACGGACGTCCCTGACCTGCTCGCCGCGAGCGACCTGTTCGTCTTCCCGTCGCTCTACGAGGGGCTCGGCGGCGCTGTACTCGAAGCCATGGCGCTCGAGCTCCCCATCGTCGCCTCGGACATTCCAGCCATGCGAGAAGTGGTGGGGTCCGCCGGCTGCGGCCTGCTGGTGGAGCCGGAGGACCCGGCCGCCCTCGCGACGGCGATCGAGCGGCTGATCACGGACGCCGAGCTGCGCAGGATTCTCGGAGTGCGCGGCGGACACCGGTTCCGTGAGCGTTACGCAATCGATCGTTGTGCCCGCCGCATGGTCGATCTCTATGGCGAGGTCGTGGAGGAGCACGACGCCCGACAGCGAAGCTGGAGACGACGGAAAGCGGCAACTGCCGGCGCGGATACCTCCCCGATTCGACCCGCGTGACCGAAGGCCGCCGCGATCATGCGCTTCTCCGCTCGCCCCTCCGTCCGGTCGGATTCGCCACGGGCCGCGCCCAGCCACCCAGCGCTCGTCGAGCTGGTGGGCCCCCCAGGGGTCGGCAAGAGCGCCGTCGCGCGGGCGCTCCGGCAATCGGGGGATGAGGGGGATGAAGTCCTGTCGACTACGCGCCCACGCCACGCAATCGGATGGGGAGGGCTGCTGCGATGCGCGGTCACCGGTGCGGTGCGCTTCGCGCCGCAGTTCGTGCGACGGCCGACGCGCCCCGGCTACCGTCTTTCCGTGCTCGTCCAGCTACTCGCCCACGCCGAGCTGGTGCGGGGCTGGCGAGGCCGCGGAGGGATCGCGGTCCTCGACCAGGGGCCGGTCTATCTCCTGTCGATTCTCCAGCGGGCGCTACGCCACGACGGACGGAACAGCCGGCTTTACCTCCGCTACTGGAACGGGACGCTGCAATTCTGGGCAGATGCGCTGCGGATGATTGTACTCCTCGAGGCGACCGACGACGTCCTGCTCACAAGGATGCACGAGCGCGGCACCCCCCATTCGTACCTGGCACATGGATCGGAGGAAGCTCGGCGTGCCCTCTCTGCCGATCGCCGCAGCCGCGAAGACATCCTGAACGCATTGAAGGAGCGAAACCCGGAGCTTCGCGTGCTGCGCTTCGATAGCGGTGCAGACCCTCCCGGCGTGCTCGCCGGCAGAATCCTGGAAGAGCTCGCGCAGGTCGGCTCCCCCACCACCGGCGGGTCGGCACACGACCCTTCGGGCGCCGGATCGCGGCGCTGACGCGCCCATGAAGATCCTTCAGCTGGTCACGGTCCGGCAGCGCCGCGGTGCGGAGGTGTTCGCCACCCAGCTCGCCGACGCGCTGGTCACACGAGGCGCCGAGGTGATCGTCGTCGGCCTGCTTCCCCCTCCTCCCGACCCGCTCACTCCGGAGCGGGCGCAGGTGGTGGACCTCCTCAGCCGTTCCGAGAGCCGCTTCGATCCGGTGCGACTCCGCGAGCTTACCCGGCTCATTCTGCATCTTCGCCCCGACCTCGTTCAGGCCAACGGTTCGCAGACCTTCAAGTACGGCGCGCTCGCCCGCCGCTTTGTCGGTCCGCGCTTTCCCCTCGTCTACCGAAACATCAGCGTCGCCAGCCACTGGGTTCGCAATCCGGCACAGCGCCTCCTGGGGCGCTGGCTGGCCCGATCCGTCGACCACGTCAGCTCGGTCAGTGAGGCGACCAGTCTCGACTTCGGGGTGACGTACGGCGTGGCACCCGAGAGACGCTCGGTGATTCGCCGCGGAATTCTGATCCCCGCACGCATCGAGGGCGCGGTGGCCCGTCAGCGACTGACCGAGCTCGCCCAGCTCCCCGCCGACGCGCGCATCCTCCTGCACACCGGCAGCTTCAGCGAGGAAAAGAACCAGGCCTGGCTGATCGAGACCTTCGCGGAAATCCGCGCGCAGCGCCCCGACGTGCACCTGTTCCTGATCGGTGAGGGGGAGCTCCGGCCGGCCGTCGAGCGGCGGGTGACGGCGCTGGGCCTGGCGAATTCAGTGCATCTGCTGGGAATGAGGCGGGACGCCGCGGAGCTCGTGGCCGGCGCGGACCTCTTCGTTCTGCCCAGCCGCATCGAGGGAGTGCCCGGGGTCGTACTCGAGGCCGCGGCCCAGCAGGTGCCCGCGGTTGCCACGAATGTCGGCGGTATGGCTGAGGCCATCGTGGACGGCAGCACGGGAGTGCTGGTGCCGCTGGACGACCGCCCCGCCTTTGTCCAGGCCGTCCTCGACCTCCTCTCGAACGAGGAGCAGAGACAGAGACTGGGGTGCGAAGCCCGCAAATTGGTGAGTGAGCGCTTTAGCATGGATGCAACAGCGGCGGCCTTCGAGGACCTATACGGTCGGCTGCTCCGTGAACACCGCCACTGAGCCGATCCGGGTCTTTCACCTGATCAAGAGTCTGGGTCGCGGTGGGGCGGAGATGCTGCTCGTTGAAACGCTTCGCTTCGCCGACCGGAACCGCTTCGACTACCGCTACGGCTACTTCCTTCCTTGGAAGGACGCGATGGTGCCGGCACTCCGCGAGCAGGGGGTCGACGTCACCTGCTTCGGCGCCCGGAGCAGCGCCGCCATCCTGCTGGCCGCGCGCGCCGTCGCCCGGCACCTCGAGCGACAGGGGGCCGACGTGCTGCACTGTCATCTGCCGGTGGCCGGCGTGGTCGGCCGGTTGGCGGGACGGATGGCCCGGATCCCGGTCGTCTACTCCGAGCACAATACGCAGGAGCGCTATCACCATCTGACGCGCCGCCTCAACCGTTCCACCTGGAGCTGGCAGGCGGGTGTAGTGGCGGTCTCGCGAGAGGTGGCGGAATCGATCCGTGCGAATATCCGCTCCGATGTGCCGGTACGGGTGATCCTGAACGGCGTCGACGTGCAGCGCTTTCGCCGCGAATGCGGCAACGCCGAGTCGATCCGTTGTGAGCTCGGCATTCCCGCCGGCGCGCCGGTGGTCGGTTGTGTCGCGGTGTTCCGAGTGCAGAAGCGCCTGCGGGACTGGCTCGAAGCGGCGGCGCTGCTGCTCGAGCGGCACCCGGATCTCCACTTTCTGCTGGTCGGAGACGGCCCGCTGCGCGACGAGGTGACCTCCATCGTCGGCGCTCGCGGGCTCGCCGATCGGGTTCACCTCCCCGGCCTCCAGGAAGACGTCCGGCCCTTTCTCGCCGTCATGGACGTCTACCTGATGTCCTCGCTGTTCGAGGGGCTGCCGATCGCGCTGCTGGAGGCGATGGCGATGGAATGCGCCCCGGTCTGCACCCGTGTCGGGGGGATCCCGGAGGTGATTCGTTCCGGCACCAACGGCTTGCTCACCGAGCCGCGGCAGCCACAGGAGCTCGCCCGAGCAGCCTCGGAGCTCCTCTCCTCACCCGAGCTGAGGATGCGGCTGGCCAGGGAGGCGCGCCGCACGGTCGTCGAGCAGTTCAGCATGGAGCGTATGGCCCGGCAGCTCGAGGAGACCTACCTGGACGTGCTTCAGCGTCGCGCCAATGGCCGCTGACCTCGAGCTGAGACCGGCCGAGCCGGACGACCTGGACGCGATCCTTTCGCTGATGCGTGCCAGCCTCGGCGTGGGATCGATCCCGCGCGAGCGACGCTTCTGGGAGTGGAAGCACGAGCGCAATCCATTCGGCCGGTCCCCGGTGCTCGTCGCCTGCGCGGGGCAGGAGCTGGTCGGAATGCGAGTCTTCATGCGTTGGGAATGGGTTTCCGGTGGGCGCACCTACCGAGCGGTCCGGGCGGTCGACACCGCGACCCATCCCGCTTGGCAGGGAAAGGGGATCTTCAAGCGTCTAACCCTCACGCTCGCTGACCGGATGGCCGAAGAAGGGGTGCATTTCATCTACAACACCCCGAACGACCAGAGCCGCCCCGGCTACCTGAAAATGGGATGGACCTCGGTGGGGCGAACCGACCTGTTGATCCGGCCGCTCCACCCTGCCCGCCTGGTCCGCGCGGTCGCCGGGCGAGGGACCGCGCGCTCGGCGATCCCGGCCCCGCTGGTCAGCGGAGACGGCTCCGAGCCAGCAGCCGTGGCGCTCGCGCGCAACGAGGTGGCAGCCTTCGCCGATCGAACGGTGGCGGAGTCGCCAACCGGCCGATTCACGACCGCGAGATCGGCTGCATACCTGCGCTGGAGGTACGGGGATGTGCCCGGCTTCGACTACCGCCTGACCGCGGCGGTAGAGGGTTCGGAAGGCGCAGTGATCATCCACCGGGACCGCGAGCGAGGTCCCTTGCGCGAGCTGAGGATCTGCGATCTGCTGATCGGAGATACGCCCTCCTCACGAGCCGCCGCCCGCGCGCTGCTCCGACGCCTGCACGCCCGACCCTACGTCGACTACGTCTCCGCGATGGCTGCCCCCGGAAGCGCGGCGCGCAGCGTCCTGCTGCGGGCCGGCTACCTGCCGGCGTGGCGGCTCGGGCCGATCCTGACCGTGCGTCCCCTCAACCCGGCCCCCGGGGCGCCGAATCCGCGCCTTCGCTCCGCGTGGGCAGCCTCGATCGGCGATCTCGAGCTTTTCTGAAGGAACCCTTTGAAGGAGCTCCGGCCGACTTGCCGGATGCGGGCTGACCCCGATGGGCGACTTCCTCCCTTACACCGACGACGGCGACATCCTGCTGGATCCCCTGGGGACGATGGTGTCGCTCGCGGTGCTGGTCGTGCTCGCGCTGGCAGTGAGTCGCTCCCGCACGCCGCGCGATCTCAAGCGCGTGCTCTACCTCGCCATCGCGCTGCGCGGTGCGGGCGCGCTCGCGCGTTACATGATCCTCTTCGGGATCTACGGCGGCTCTGGGGATGCCCGACTGTACTACCGTGGCGGCCTCATCTACGCCGGAGAGCTCTGGAAGCTGAACCCGGGTCCGCTGTTCAACCCGATCAACTGGCAGGGCGGCATCTGGCACGGAACGCAGTTCGTCTACTTTCCGGCAGCCTTTGTCACCGCCTTCACCGGCCCCAGCATGCTGGGGGCGTTCATCATCTTTTCGCTGTTCGCCTTCGCCGGGCTGTATGGGTTCCTGGTTGCGTTCCGTCGCTCGTACCCCCACGTCTCCGCAGCCAGATACGCGCGCTGGCTCTTCTTCTTCCCCGCCCTCTGGTACTGGCCGTCGAGCATCGGCAAAGAGGCGATCGTCCTGTTGGGTCTGGGGATGTGTATCGCCGGATACATCGGGCGGAGCGAGCGCATCAACTGGCCCCTATTCCTCGCCGGCCTCTTCCTGATCTACGGCGTGCGTCCGCAGGTGCTGGTCGTGGTCCTCGCCTCGCTGATAGCGGGGCACGGCCTCTCGCTGCTCTCTCACCGGTGGACACCCAGGCACATCCTGCAGGCGGTCGCCCTCGCGGCGGCAGCGGTCGTGGGTGTGGGCGTCGCCATGCAGGCGGAGGGGGTGGAAAGCTTCAGTGTGGAGGGGGTCCAGGGCTACATCGAGGAGGAGGGGGCTCGGGAGCTGGGCGGCGAGAGCGCCATCGCACCGGTCGAGATCGGCGTGGCCGGCGCGCCGGTGGCGCTGATCAACGTCCTGCTGCGCCCGTTCCCGTGGGAGGCGCACAACCCGATGGCCCTCTTTGCTTCGCTGCAGATGATCGGCTTCTGGGCCATCGTCTGGGTTCGTCGACGCCAGTTCGTGCAGGTGCTCAGGCACTGGCGCAGCGACCGCCTCATCCGTGTCGCCATTCCTTTCGTCCTGCTGTACTCGCTGGCGCTCGGCTTCGTGGTGGCCAACATGGGGCTCATCGACCGCCAGCGGATCTTCATCTTCCCCTTCCTCTTCCTTCTGGCGGAAGCGGCGCCGGTTTCCCGCATTCGAACTGCGCCGGTCGTCCGTCGCGCCTGGACTCGGGAGCCGCGGAGGCGAAGGGCCGAGGCGGCGGAGCAATCCTCCACATGAGCGGGCGATGAGTGGCGAGCCCCGTCACCCCGGTGCGCTCGTCCTCTCCCTCGACTTCGAGCTGCACTGGGGGGTGCGCGACCACTGCCCGCCCGGCTCGCCCTACGAGCGCAACCTGCTCGCCGCGCGAGAGGTGATCCCGAAAATCCTCGAGCTGTTCGAGGACTACGACATCGCGGCCACCTGGGCGACCGTCGGGTTCCTCTTTGCGCGCAACCGGCAGGAGCTGGAGCGGTTCAGGCCCGCCGTATTGCCACGTTATCGCAACCCGCGCCTGGATCCCTACCTGCAGCCGGTGGGGGAGGATGAGGAGACCGATCCGCTCCACTACGCTCCTAGCCTGATCGCCCGCATCGCGGCGACGCCGCGCCAGGAGATCGCCACCCACACCTACTGCCACTTCTTCTGCCACGACGCGATTTCCGGAGCAGAGAGCTTTCGCGCCGACCTGCGTTCGGCGGCGGCGATCGCGGCGGAGCGCGGCTTCGTGCTGCGCTCGATCGTCTTCCCGCGCAACCAGCGCGACCCGGCCTACGACCCCTGGCTGAAGGAGGCGGGGATCGTTGCTTACCGCGGCAACCCGCACACGCGCATGTGGAGCTTCGTGGGCACCGCGGAGGGGGCGAGCCCCGGCCGCAGAGCAGCTCGCCTGGCGGACACCTACCTCCCCGTGAGCGGGGACGGGAGTGTCGGGTGGGACGAGCTCGTCCGGCCGTCGGGCCTGGTCGACGTACGCGCCAGTTTCATCCTGCGCCCGTTCCATCCCCGGCGGGCACTGCTCGAGCCGCTGCGCCGCGCCCGCCTTCGCGCAGCGGTCCGCAGCGCGGCCAGGCGAGGACGAATCCTGCACCTGTGGTGGCATCCACACAACTTCGGCGCACATCCGAACGAATCTTTGGAGACACTTCGCGCACTGCTTGAGGAGGTATGCGAGTGCCGAACCCGGTATGGAATGCGATCCATGACCATGCGAGATGTCGCAGAGCGGGTGTTGCAGCCGGGTCTGGCGGATGATCCCGGTGGGTATGCCGCCGCTCTTCGGGGGTGACATGATCCGGTTCTCCTCTCGAGAAGATGAGCTTCGCGCTCCTTCACGTGACGACCGTCTCGATGTCGCTGACCTTTCTTCGAGGTCAGGTCGCCTTCATGAAGGAGCGCGGCGTGCGCGTGCACGTCGTTTCCTCTCCCGGGCCTGAGCTCGAGGAATTCACCGCGCGCGAGGGCGTCACCGTCAGCGCCGTGGAGATGTCCCGGCGCATCACCCCCCTGCAGGATCTCGTCGCCATCACTCGCCTCGTCCGGGAGCTTTCGCGCGTCCGTCCGGTCATCGTTCACGCCCACACACCCAAGGGCGGGCTGCTAGGGATGATCGCGGCCGCGGTCCGCGGCGTCCCCGTTCGCGTCTACCATCTGCGGGGCTTGCCCCTGATGGGCGCGACCGGCTGGAAGCGCCGGCTCCTGTGGACGACCGAATGGCTCGCCTGTGCGCTCGCCCACCAGGTCTTCTGCGTCAGCGGCTCGGTCTGTCGGGAGGCGGTGGCGCAGGGGATCTGCCCGGTATCCAAGATCAAGGTGCTGCTGGGCGGAAGCGGCAACGGGGTGGATGCCAGAGGACGCTTCGACCCCGGCCGCTTGGATCCCGGCACGAGAGAACGGGTGCGAGAGCGCCTCGGGATACCCACGGGCGCGACGGTGATCGGCTACGTCGGCCGGATCGTGCGGGACAAGGGGGTGGTGGAGCTGGTCCAGGCCTGGAGCGAACTGCGGGAGACCCATCCCGATCTACACCTGCTGATCGTCGGGCCCTTCGAGCCCCAGGACCCGGTGCCCGAGGCAGTGGCGCGCCGGCTTCGCGAGGATCCTCGGATCCACCCGGTCGGGCTGGATTGGAATACACCGCCGCTCTACACGGCCATGGATGTCGTAGCCCTCCCCAGCTACCGCGAGGGCTTTCCCAACGTGCCGCTCGAAGCCGCTGCGATGGAGCTTGCCGTGGTGGCCACCCGCATTCCCGGATGCGTCGACGCGGTGGTGGACGGGTGCACTGGCACACTCGTGCCGCCCCGCGACGCCGCGGCTCTACGGGATGCCCTGCAGCGCTATCTCGAAGACCCCGACCTGCGCAGGCGTCACGGCCGCGCGGCTCGTGCACGCGTGCTGGCCGACTTCGAACCCGAGGCCATCTGGAGCGCGCTCTTCGAGGAATATCAGCGGCTGCTGCGGCAGCGGGGCAGGATGCCACCCACGCTCACTGTCGGCGACCGCAGGGCGGACGAGGTGGTGTCCACGACGTGAACGCGGGGGAGGAGCGCCTCGGAAAGGTAGGTCGACGCCGATGGGGACCTCGGTACGCGCGCCAGTTGGCCGGGAGATCGTCAAGCGCACACTCGACGTCTCGGTGGCGCTGGTCGGCTTGATCCTCCTGCTGCCGATTCTGTTGGCCGTGGCGGCGGCCGTGCGGCTGACGCTGGGCTCGCCCGTGATCTTTCGACAGCTCCGTCCCGGACTGCACGGACGGCCGTTCATGCTGTTGAAGTTCTGCACCATGAACGACCGCCGGGATGTCAACGGGCAGCTATTGCCCGACGAGCTCCGGTTGACCCGGCTGGGACGATTCCTTCGCGCGACCAGTCTGGACGAGCTCCCGCAGTTGTGGAACGTCCTGCGTGGAGACATGAGCCTGGTGGGGCCGCGTCCGCTGCTGATGGAATACCTGCCGCTCTACACGCCTGAGCAGGCGCGCCGCCACGAGGTGCGCCCGGGGGTGACCGGATTGGCGCAGGTCAGCGGACGCAACGAGCTGGATTGGGCGGAACGCCTGCGACTGGACGTCTGGTACGTCGACAATCGCTCGACACTGCTCGACCTGAAGATCCTCCTGCGAACGGTGGGGAAGGTTCTCACCGGCGCTGGAATTCACCAGCGGGGCCACGTCACCATGGAACGTTTCACGGGGACCGGATGAGCGCCTATCTCGTCTGGGGCGGTGGCGGACATGGCAAGGTAGTGGCCGACCTCATCCGCGCCGCCGGGCACGAAGTCGCCGGCTTCATCGACGCCGATCCGGACAGGTTCGGCGCAGTGGTCGAGCCCGGAGGCGGCCGCGTGACGGCATTGCAGGAGCCCTTCATTGCCACGCTGCGAGCCACGCGGCGGCTCCCCGAAGGCGTCGATGCGGTCGCGGTGGCGGTGGGGGACAACCGACGCCGCCTGGAGCTCTGCGACCTGCTGGGGGATCTGATTGCACCGGCCCTGGTGCATCCCCACGCCACCGTCAGCCCCACCGCCCGAATCGGCGGTGGCACCGTCGTCTTCGCGGGGGCGGTGGTCAACTCCGGAGCCGAGGTCGGCCGGGGCGTCATCGTCAACACCGGTGCGATCGTAGAGCACGACTGCCACATCGGGGACGGGGCGCACCTCTCGCCGGGGGTCGCGCTCGGCGGTGGCGTCTCGATCGGACGACGTAGCTGGATTGGACTGGGCGCCTCGGTGATCCACCGCGTTTCCGTGGGCCACGACGTCACGGTGGGGGCCGGCGCCGCGGTGATCCGGGACGTAGAGGATTCCTCATGCGTGGTCGGCGTGCCGGCCCGCCCTATCCTGCGCTCCGGCGAGACAGCCATCGAGCGACCCAAGCGGATTTACCTCTCCCCACCGCACATGAGCGGGTTGGAGACGCAGTTCGTCTCCGAGGCGTTCCGCTCCAACTGGGTCGCCCCGCTGGGCCCGAACGTGGATCAGTTCGAGGCGGAGTTCTGCGACGCGGTGGGCGTAAGCCACGCGGTCGCGCTCTCGTCGGGAACCGCCGCGCTCCACCTCGCCCTGCGCCTTATCGGTGTGGGGCCGGGAGACGAGGTGCTCGTCAGCACGCTCACGTTCGCCGCCAGCGTGAACCCGATCCTCTACCTGGGCGCCTCACCGATCTTCATCGACAGCGAGGAGGTGTCGTGGAATCTGGATCCGGCCCTGCTCGCGGAGGTCCTGGAGGAGCGCAGCCGGAACGGGCCGATGCCCCGTGCCCTGGTCCTGGTCCACCTGTACGGCCAGACCGCGAATCTCGATCCGATCCAGGAGATCTGTCGCCGCTATGGCGTGGCTCTGGTGGAGGACGCGGCAGAGGCGCTGGGAGCGACCTATCGTGGGCGCCCGGCGGGCAGCTTCGGTCAGGCGGGGATCTACTCCTTCAACGGCAACAAGATCATCACCACGTCGGGCGGGGGCATGCTCGTCTCCGATGACGAGGAGCTCGTCGAACACGCCCGGATGCTGGCGACACAGGCGCGCGACCCGGCGCCCCACTACCAGCATTCCGAAATCGGCTACAACTACCGCATGAGCAATGTCCTGGCCGGCATCGGTCGGGGTCAGATCCGTGTGCTTCCGGAGAGGGTCGAGGCGCGTCGGCGCAACTTCGAGCGGTATTACGAAGCCTTGCGCTCCGTCCCCGGCATCGGCTTCATGCCGGAGGCTCCCTGGGGACACGCCACTCGCTGGCTCACCTGCATTACGGTCGACCCGAAGGAGTTCGGCCGCGACCGGGAGGACGTGCTACGGTGCCTCGAGGCGCTGGACGTCGAAGCCCGACCGGTCTGGAAGCCGATGCACCTGCAACCCGTCTTCGCCGGGTATCCCTCGGTGGGAGGGGCCGTGGCGGAGAGACTCTTCACGGCCGGACTCTGTTTGCCGTCGGGCTCGAACCTCGCGGAGAGCGACATCGCCCGGGTGATCGACGCGATCGTGCGGCTCTCCAGGGTGCGACGGTACCGCACGCGGCGGCGAATGCTTCCGCGGAGGGCCCCGGAGCCCGTCGCCCCGGAGATGACACCCCTGTCTGCCTCATGACGTCCCGTTGCCCCAGCCCGGGCTCGTACGCTCGCGCCCACTTCCACTCCGGCTGGCTCATGAGATCGCTGACCGCGCTCCTCCTCGTTCTGATCTGGACTGTCGCCGCCGCCCCGCTCGCAGCTCAGTTCCCGGGAACCGCGACCTCGTCGGAAGACGAGCTCGTGCCCGCCTTCAGCGTCGGAGACGCCATACGCATCTCCGTGTGGGGCCATCCGGAGCTGAGCGGCGAGTTCGAGATCGGCGCGGACAGCACCATCATTCACCCGGTCTACCAGACCATCCCGGTAGCGGGGCGATCCCTGGAAACGGTTACGGAATCGGTGCGAACGGTGCTCCGCCGCTTCCTGGCGGAACCGGAGTTCGTCGTGGAGCCGCTCATCCGTGTGAGCGTGGGCGGAGCGGTCACCTCTCCCAACATCTACACCTTCACCTCGTATACCACCGTCGCGCAGGCGGTTACCAGGGCGGGGCCCCTGCGGCACGCCGCGCTCGAGCGAGTGAGGGTCCTGCGAGCGGGTGGAACGATGTACGTGGACGTGACCCGTCCCTACATCGAGATATCGCATCTGCGCCTGCGCACGGGCGACCAGGTCATCGTCGATCCCAAGCACAACATCTGGCGGGAATACATCCGCCCGGCCGTCCAGACTGCCGGCTCGGTGGCGTCGCTGGCGTGGCTGTTCCTGCGGATCACCCGCGTCCTGTAGGTGACCGATGAGCGGCTACCTCAATCCGGAGGGACCATCCGGAAGCAACGGAGGAAGCCTGGTGCGGGGCGCACTCCCGCCAGCGGACGAACCTGCGCAGGGGATGGACGCGGGGCAGCTGCTGCGTGCGCTCCGTCGAAGGTGGTGGTGGGTCGTCGCCTCTGTGGTGATCGTCACGGGCATCGCCTGGTACGTCGTGCCGGAGGATGTGGTCGTCTACCGGGCGACGGCCTCCCTGGTGCTCAACGATACCCGGGGCCAGCTCCCCGCGGGCGTGGTCGGCGGCCCCGCCGCTAACGTACAGTCCCCGGAATTTCTCACCTCTCAGGTCCAGGTCCTCCTGAGCCGAACGGTACTGGGCGACGTGGTCGACACCCTGGGGTTGCAGCTGTCGCCTTCCTCGGAGCTGTCGCCCCGGCTGCTGAAGTCGGTCTCGGTGGACTCGGTCAATGAGCCGATCACCCTGCACCTGCGCTTCACCTCGAACGAGTACATGGTTGCGCTCACTGATGATGTCGAAGCGAGGCGGGTGCGGGCGGCCTACGGCGACACGGTCAGCATCGCCGCGGTGAGCTTCGTGATCACCGAGGCGCCCGGGGTCTCGCAAGCAACGCTGCAGGTGCTCCCCCGGGACGCTGTGATCACTCGGGTCCGCCAGCGCCTCCGGGCCGCGCCGCGGGAGCGCGCCGCGATCATCGACATGGCGTACACCGATCCGAATCCGGAGCGGGCCATCGAGGTGGTCAACGGGGTCGCGGAAGCCTACCGGGATTTCAACCTGCGCGCGGTGCGGGAAGGGGCGCGCCGCCACCGGGAGTTCATCGAGCGACAGCTGGCGCAGGCAGAGGTCCGGCTCGCGCAGGCGCGCGAGGCCCTCAATGCCTTCCGAGAATCGAGCCCCTACTACAGCTCGCAGGAGCGGCTACGGGTCGAACAGGCGGAGCTGCTCAGCCTGGACACCCAGCGCGAGCAACTCCAGGCCGACCGTCAAGCCTATGCGAATTTCCTGCAGCGCGTGCGGCAATCCAACGACGAAGCGATCGACGCCGAGCTGCGCACGCTTATGTCGGCCACCAGCAACTCCGCCGGCCCGCTTCTCTCGCAACTGTTCACTCAACTCGGCCAGTATCAGAACGAACGCGCACAACTGCTCGCGGGCGGTGCCGCGGCCACCAACCCGGGCGTCCTTCGGCTGAACACGCTGATTGACTCTGCCCGCGTCGCGGTGGTGGAGGCCGCACAGATCCAGGTGCGGGCACTCGCCCAGCGCATCGCGGCGCTGGAAGACCGGCGGGCGCGCACGATGGCCACCCTCCAGACGCTCCCGGCGCCGGAGGCCGAGGAGAG
Organism: Longimicrobiaceae bacterium; assembly: GCA_036375715.1. Lineage (NCBI taxonomy): Bacteria > Pseudomonadati > Gemmatimonadota > Longimicrobiia > Longimicrobiales > Longimicrobiaceae > Longimicrobiaceae bacterium. The sequence continues at coordinate 98,835 of DASVBS010000025.1, forward strand.
CCGACTGCTGCAGGAGGTGACGCTGGCGGAGGGAACGGCGCAGACGCTGCGGGCCGAGCAGCAGCGCGCGGTGGTGTACGAATCGATGGAGCTGGGGCAGGTGCAGGTGCTGGATCCCGCGGTCGGCGTGGTCCCGGAGATGAGCGGAAATCGAGCGCGCAGCTTGATCTTCGCGCTGATCCTGGGGGTGGTGCTGGGGGGAGGCGGCGTGCTGGCGCGGGAGTACAGCGACCCTTCGATTCGCCGCCAGGGCGAGGCGGAAGCCCAGCTCGCCGCACCGGGGCTGGGGATCATTCCTCCCATCGTGCGCGACGCTCGCCAGATCGCCGGCGGCGGCTCTCGCTCCGGGGCCTCGGAATACGCCCCCGGCGACGGTACTCTCGCAACCGGAAGCGGAAAGACGCCGATCGGCTTCCGCTGGCCCTCGCTGCTGGCACTCCTGCCGCTGCGCCCGGCCGCGGCTGGATCCTCGCCCTCACCGGAGCCTCTGAATGGCGGACGATCGAGCACCTACTCCGGGTACGGTGCAGCCGCCGACGCGTATCGGAAGCTGCGCACGAACATCGCCTATCTCCGTCCGGTGGAGGAGCTGCGGACGCTGGTGGTGACCAGCCCCTCCAGCGACGAGGGGAAGACGACCACGGCCGCCAACCTGGCCCTGGCATTTGCCCGCGAGGGTCGCAGGGTCCTCCTGGTCGATTGCGACCTGCGTCGGCCGCACCTACACAAGCTCTTCGGCGTGGGCAACCGCGTCGGCTTCGTCGACCTGGTGCTCGAGCGCGTGCCCCTGGACCGGGCGGTCGCCGCTACTACCGAGGAGCGACTCTTCCTGCTACCCCGCGGCGATTTCGACGAGGTCGTGGTGGAGCTGCTGAGCAGCCCACGCATGAAGGCACTGGTGGCCGCCCTCCGCTCCGAATTCGACCTGGTGATTTTCGATACCTCTCCGATGCTGCTGACGGCCGACACGGCACCGATCGCCGCAGTGGCCGACGGGGTGTTGGTCGTGGTGCGCGCGGGTCGCACGCCCCGCGCGGCGCTAGCCCAGGCCGCTCACGAGCTGGAGGTGGTGGGAGCGGAAGTCCTCGGCTTCGTCCTCAACGACCCGGACGCGATCGCGGCCCGATACGGGGAATATTATCCCGACCGGTATTACGAAGTGGAGGCGTGACCAGTCCAACTGTAAAAGAAACTATGAAAGAGAAGGCGTCGGCCGGGG
>DASVBS010000026.1 GCA_036375715.1 Longimicrobiaceae bacterium
CGCGAGCCGCTTTCACTCGTTCACGGGCGCGACATTCTCCGCGCGGGGCCCCTTGGGATCCTGGACCAGGTCGAATTCCACCCTCTGCCCCTTCGAGAGCGACTTGAAGCCCGTTCCCTGAATTGCCGAGTGGTGGACGAAGACGTCCTTCCCGCCGCTGTCGGGTTTGATGAAGCCAAACCCCTTGTCGTCCATGAACCGCTCTACGGTGCCGGTCTCGCGTGCCATGCTGCGCCTCGCCTGTTCGTCGGAAAGAATGAAGCCTACCGGGCAAAGCCTGCGAGCGCGCAAGGATCGTGCGAATGCTGAAGACCCCCAACCCCTGACCCGACATGCTCAACCGACGCTCCTTCCTCCGTTCCGCGGTTCTACAATTTTGGGTCGTTATAGTCACGGTCGCTCCGATTTCGGTCGTCGACCTCGGTGCGCAGGTGCCCACGGAAGTGGGGCACTGGGTGGCAACGTGGGGAACGGCGCAGGAGCTGTATCGGCATGAGGACGCCAATCAGCCTCGGCGAGACGGGCGGCCGCAGCTCACGATCTCGAACCAGACGGTCCGGATGGTCGTGAAAACGAGCATCGGAGGAGATCGTGTCCGTTTACGAGTCGCCAACGCCTTCGGTGCTCCCACCGTGGTGATCGGTGCCGCCACGGTCGCGCGCCGCGCCTCCGGCTCCGCCATCGTCCCGGGAAGCGCGAAGGAGGTGACCTTCGGCGGCGAGCGATCGCTGGTCCTGCACCCGGGGGTGGTCGCGTACAGTGATCCGGTGGATTTCGAGGCCGCTCCGCTGGAGGACCTGGTGGTCAGCCTCTACCTCCAGGGAGACGCTGGGCGGCCCACCACGCATCCGCTCGGGCTCCACACCACCTATATCTCGGGTCCGGGTGATTTCACCGCCGCGACCGACTTCCCGGCCGACACCACCACCCAGTCCTACTACTGGCTGGCGGGTATCGACGTGTTTGCGCCCGAGGATGCCTTCGCGATCGTCGCGCTCGGCAACTCGATCACAGACGGAGCCCTTTCCACCCCCGATGCCGACCGATCCTGGCCGTCGCGGCTCGCCGCCCGGTTGGCGGCCAACGAGGACACCCGCAACATCGGCGTTGTCAACGCGGGGATCTCCGGGAACCGCGTTCTCAGCGACGGTGCGGGCGTGAGCGTGCTGGCCCGCCTCGAGAACGACGCTCTCAGCTACTCCGGGGTGAAATGGATCGTGTTGTTGGAGGGGATCAACGACATCGGAGCGATCGCCCGGGGCCCCACGAACCCGGCCGTCACCGCGGAGCGGTTGATCTGGGCGTATCGCCAGGTCATCGAACGGGCGCACGCGCGGGGAGTGCGCGTGGCCGGCGCGACGCTGACGCCGTACGAGGGCGCGGGGTACTTCTCCAAAGAGGGCGAAGAGATCCGGGCCGCCGTGAACGACTGGATCCGCAATTCCGGCGAGTTTGACGCGGTCATCGACTTCGACGCGGCCACGCGCAACCCCGAGAGCCCGACCTGGTTCCTGCCGGCCTACGACCCCGGCGACCACCTACACCCCAACGATGCCGGATACCAGCGCATGGCGGATGAGGTGGATATTTCCATCTTTGCGCCTGCCGGCGTGGGGCAGTGAGGTAGGGCGCTGCGCGGGCCTACGACCCGGCTGTTCAGCCCGCCGCAGGCATGGTCAGCCCACCGCGGGTGTCACCCCCCGGAAATCGCCCCGATCACGATAAACGGCTCCCTCCCGGCGACGATCGCCTCCGGGAGGGGCTGGTCGGGGTCGTCGTGGGAAATGTCCTCTCCGTCGGCGAAGTAGCGCAGGTACGCTCGGCGCCGTCGCAAGCCGTGTTCGCGAATGGTCCCCTGCAACATCGGGTAGATTCCCTCCAGAGCATCCAGCACCGAATTCGGAGTGGGCCTCCCCTCCACCTGCACGGTGACCTCTTCGCCGACGCCGGCGAGGCGGCGAAGGTGCGGCGGGAGCGACACGCGGATCGCGGTCACGGCAGCGTCTGCACTTCGACCGAGAGGACCGGGGGCAGGTGTTCGGCGATCGCCTGCCAGCTGTCGCCCGCGTCGGCGGAGGCGTACACCTGTCCCCCGGTCGTGCCGAAGTAGATCCCGCACTGCTCGAGCGAGTCGACGTCCATAGCGTCGCGCAGGATGTTCACGTACACGTCCTTCTGAGGGAGCCCACGCGTGAGCGGCTCCCATTCGTTCCCGCCCGTCCGGCTGCGGTAGACCCGAAGCTTTCCCTCCGGCGGGTAGTGCTCGTAGTCGCTCTTGATGGGCACCACGTAGATCGTCTCCGGCTCGTGGGCGTGTACCGCGATGGGGAAGCCGAAGTCGCTGGGCAGATTGCCGCTCACCTCCCGCCAGCTTTCCCCCGCATCGTCGCTGCGGCACACGTCCCAGTGTTTCTGCATGAACAGCGTTTCCGGTCGCGACGGATGCATTGCCAGCCGATGGACGCAGTGGCCGATCTCCGCCTCGGGATTCGGCAGGAAATCCGAGCGCAGCCCACTGGTGGCGATCTTCCAGCTCTTTCCGCCATCATCGGTGCGGAAGGCGCCCGCCGCGGAGATCGCCACGTACATCCGTTGGTCGTTCGCCGGATCGATGAGGATCGTGTGCAGGCACATCCCGCCCGCGCCCGGCGCCCAGTCGTTGCCGCGCGCATGCGTCCGCAACGCCGGAAGCTCCGCCCAGGTGCGTCCGCCGTCGGCGGAGCGGAAGAGGCCGGCGTCCTCCACACCGGCGTAGACCACCTCCGCATCGGTCGGCGAGGGCTCGAAATGCCAGACCCGCTTGAAATCCCACGGGTGCGGAGTGCCGTCGTACCACTGGTGGGTGCCCGGGTCGCCCTGGTAGGCGAAGGCGTTGCCGACCGCCTCCCAGGTTTTTCCGCCATCGTCGGAGCGCTGGACGACCTGCCCATGCCAGTCCGTCCACTGCGAGGCATAGATCCGGTCGGGGTTGAGCGGAGAGCCCTTGACGTGCATCACCTCCCACCCGCCGAAATGCGGTCCATCCACCTTCCAGTCGCGCCGGGTGCCGTCCGCGCTGATCACGAACGCACCCTTTCGCGTACCCACCAGCACACGCACACTCGCCATTCGTCACCTCGCCTTCACCAGGAGAAATCCCTGTCAAGCGGACTCCCGCCAACCTACCGGCGGCTCGTGCGCCGTCAAGGTTCTTGTAATTACAGCTTTCTTCCCGGAGGCCCGATTGCAGTTCTCCGCCTCGCGCCCGGTGGTCGTGAAACCGTGCCCGGCTCGCCGCGTAGTCCGGAGGAGCCACCTGAAGATGGCCAGGTGGGCCGGCCCAGCATACTATGCGTGAGGAGCAGGACCGATGATGAGGAAGGCGGCACTCAGATGGGCGGTCCCAGGCAAGGCAGGCCCGCCCTTCCCAAGCACGTGGGGCGACGTGCCAGGCGCGGACGGACGGAGGCAATCACGTGAGCACACGCCGCTTCTTGACGCAGCAGCAGGTTCGGGATCTGGCGCTGTCGCTGCCGGAGGCCTATGCGGATTCACACATGGGGCGACCGGACCTGAGGGTGCGGAAGAAGATCTTCGCCACCCTGCCGGAGGACGGCCTGACCGTGAACCTGAAAACGACTCCGATTGCCTTGGACATGCTGCTGCGTGACGACCCGGAGGCATTCCGCGATGTCTGGGGTGGCCGATGGGTCGGCGTGACTCTGGCTCGCGTTCCATCCGACGAGGTCGAAGCGCTGCTGATCGAAGCATACTGTCTGGCTGCGTCCCGCTCACTAGCTGCGCTGGCGCGGGAGAGGATCCCTTCGCCCTCTGAAGGATCCTGAGCCATCCTCGGCGCACGCCACACCCGCCCCCGGAGGTTGCACCATGGAGCCGAGGCTCACCGGGATGGTTCCTCTGCTGCTCGTACGCGACATGAAGGTGTCGGTCGACTTCTACAATCGCGCGCTCGGCTTCACCGTTGTGTCCGCCTCGGGTCCCGAGTACGCGCCTGGCTGGGCGCTGCTCGCGCGGGGAGGCATCGAGCTGATGCTGAACGGAGCATACGATCAGAGGAGCATTCCGCCCAGGCAGTCTGCCCGGACCGCCGGCCACGCCGACACCGCTCTCTACTTCGGCTGCTCCGACCTGGACTCCGCCTTTATCCATCTGCAAAATCAAGGGTTCGAACTCGCCCCGCCGGCGGTTACCGGTTACGGGTTCCGCAGCCTGGAGCTGCGTGATCCCGACGGCTATAGCCTGGTACTGCACTGGCCGGAGACGGAGGAGGCGAAGCGCGATTGGAGGGCCCGCTACGGCGTGCCGTTTCCGGAGCTCCCGGCCTGAGGGACACCCCACGAGAAAGCCGGTCGCGTCCGCGTTGCTCGGCACCGGCTGGCATTGTTCGTGTGACACACCGCACGTACTTTCCTCCTGCTCTGCGTCGATAGCGGCGTCCCACCCCTGATGTGACTTCCATGTCCACTTCGACTGCGCGCAGATCCAGCGCGAACCACCTCCGCTTGGCTCCGCTCGTGGTGTCGCTCTCTGCCGTCATGCTGGTCCCGGGTGCTTCCGCGCAGACGGGGGTCGAGCGGCAGCGGCTGATCGACGATGCGGCGAGGGCAAGGATCGACAGCACGCTCTCCCGGTTCGTGGACGAGGGGCTGGTGGCAGGTGTTTCCGCGCTGGTCTACGAGAGGGGCGAGGAGGTGTACTTCGGCGCGTTCGGAATGGCGGACCGGGAGGCCGGCGTGCCGATGGAGCGGAACACCATCGTGCAGATCTTCTCCATGACAAAGCCGGTCACCGGCGTGGCGCTCATGCAGTTGCACGAGGGCGGTCTGTTCGACCTGGACGATCCGCTCTCGCGCTACGCTCCTGAGTTCGCGAACGTACGCGTCTACGCCGGGCGCGACAGTGCCGGCCAGCCGGTTCTGGAGCCGCCGCGCCGCGAGATCACCATCCGCGACCTCACGCGACATACGGCCGGGTTCGCCGGCGGGGCAGATACTTCCTACGTCGGGAGACTCTACGCGCAGGCTGATCCCTTCGACCGCGAAAACACGCTGGCGGACATGGCTCGGGCCCTCGCCAGCGTCCCGCTCGTTTTCCATCCTGGCGAGCAATGGGGCTACGGTCCCTCGGTAGACGTGCAGGCCTATCTGGTTGAGAAGATGGCGGGGATCCCGTTCGCCGAGTACCTGCGGGAGCGAATCTTCCAACCGCTGGGAATGAACGAGACCCGGTACTTCGTGCCCGCGACGGATAGCGCGCGCTTCGCGGCCATGTATCGGAGAGGGCCGGACGGAGAGCTGACAAAGGCGCCGCGTGAGGAATCCCATGCCTTCAACACGCGTGAGTGGCCGCTGACGCCGGGAGGGTGGGGCCTGACCTCGACCATCGACGACTACATGCGCTTTGCGCTGATGCTTCAGAACGAGGGAGAACTGGACGGCGCGCGCATCCTGCAGCCGGAGACGGTCAGGCTGATGACCACCAATCAGCTCTCCGACTCGGTGACGGAGCGTTCCTTTCTGCCGAGCAAGGGCCAGGTAGGCTTCGGCATTGACTTCGCCGTCCGGACCCGGCCCCCGGCTTCCCCCGACGAGAATCCGGGCGAGGTCGGCGAGTTCTTCTGGGATGGCCTCGCCAGTACCCTCTTCTGGGTCGATCCCCGTAACGACCTCACCGCCGTCCTCTTCGTCCAGTTGGTACCTTTCGACCCCATCGGTCTGCACCGCAGCTTCCGCCGCGCGGTGTACGGGCCGTGATGCGCCGCCGGACGTCCCGCGGTGGACGGTCCGCTAACCTGGCCGGTCTTTGACATGTAAGAAGGCCACCCTCTCCCCGCGCGGAGAGGGTGGCCCATTCGTGATAGCTGAGCGGAGTACGGTCCTGCGTCAGTCCTGCGTCACCTTGAAATCGGTGACGATGGCGTCGGTGTTGTGGGCGAAGCGGATGCCGTACACACCGTCGGTCGACTTCAGGCGCCCAGCGGTCACCACGTCGGATTTCGGGTAGCTTCCCACGACCGTGCCGTTGATCGCACATTCCACCCTGTCGTCCTTCACGGACAGGGCGATCTGCTGCGCGACCGGCTGTCCCGGCCCGGCTGCCCGGTTCACCGCGTCGTGCGCCTCGCCGCGGCGGCCGTTCAGCTGGAAGGGCTCGGGACCGAAGCCGCGAACGATGAAGTTACCGTTTCCGTAAGCCGCGCAGTACAGGTAGCTCTGCTGGTCCGTCCCCATGTCGTTCCCGCCGATGAAGATGCCGTAGGGGTGCGGATGATCGTTGAGCGACATGTACTCGGGCTCGGTGAAGGTGGCGCTCACCGTGTAGTTCCCGCTGGCCACGTTCTCCGGGTTCCAGTATGCCACGGCCGGGCCCGTGGTGACGCGCATCCCGTCACCCTCGGGGGCCAGTTTGGCGTTCTCGAGGACCTGCCCCTGGGCCGCTTCCCTGGCGTCGATGCGGCCGGTCCAGCCGGGGACCGAGATTCCACCGTCGGTAACCGCCCGGGCAACTTCGTCCTGGCCCCGAGCGGTCCCGACCCCGGCCACGACCAGCGCGGCGACAGTGGTGACCGCGGTTCGGAATGCATGGCGCATGGTGTGTCCTCCACTGGGAAGAGTGTCTGCCCCTTGGTGATCTGCGCGCGAGCGGGCGACCTGGCTCGATCGCTCCCGCTGGCGCGCGCCGACTCTGCGTGATCCCACGTTATCCGTCACACCCAGGCCGAGCAATGATACTGATCGCGCCCGCGCTGAGGCTTAGCTCGCCGGTTTAACGCCCGTCGACGGGGCGTACTTCGACCCGCGGAGGGTCTGCAAAGTCGACCCAGAGCCGTTCCGCCCGTTCGGGTGTGATCTCGCCGTCGTAGACGAACAGCCGGTACTTCAGGTTGTACGTCTGTCCGGGCTCGAGCAGCCAGTCCTGTTCCTGGGCCGGGTTGAAGTTGATGAAGACGTTCTCGACGCCCCTGTTCTGGCCGGTCGGCCAGATGCGTAGCTGCTCAGGGTGGTTGTAGTTGCTGGGACTGGAGAGGAAAAGCACTCCGGATCGGCCTGCGGGGACGTCGGTCGCCCCGTTCACGTCGATCCAGCGCGCGCGCGTGGCGTTGCCGTTGCTCTTGTCCTTGCCCTCCGAAGTGAGCAGGCGCGAGTTGGCGTCGCCCCATTTCTCCGTGGCCCTCATGGAGAACCCCTGGTAGCGATAGGCGAGGATCTTCAGTGGCGAATTCGAAGCCGGGCTCAGGGTGGAGCTGAAATCGACGATCCACGCCTCCTGGTCGGGGCCTGGGTTCCACACCGTGACCTCCCAGATCTCCTTCAGCGCGACCTTTTCACCCTTTTCCTGGTTCCCCGCGACGTGGTCGTGCAGAGAGCGAAAGCTTCCGAAGACGTCGCCGGACTGGCGCGTCAGGACGCCGGCCGAGCGCACGCGTCCCTGGCGGCTCCCCAGGTTCCAGAAGTCCACCGTGTCTCCCTCGAACTCGGTGTGAGTCCAGGGATTCCAGATCCCGTAGTGGTGCCAGTGATCGGGCGCCTGAATACGCGTGAGCACCTCTCCCTGCGGGGAGTAGAGCGGGTGAATGAAGCCGCTGAGACTGAAGACCGGCCGTACGCCCTCCGGCACCGGCATCGGCGTGTACCGATAGGAGAGGACGGGTTTGCCACCCACCTCGATGTTCAGGTTGTTCCCGTCGTCGGCCACTGTCACCGCCGCGGACCTGTCGCTGCCGGCCGGCAGAGTGGTACGCAGCTCGAAAGTGCGGGAGGTGCCCGGCGCGGTGGTACCCGATAGAATCCAGGCAAGCTGGTCCGGGTTGCCCGGGCGGACCTGCGAGGGGACTTCGACCTCGCGGCCGCCGGTCGTTTCCACCAGGCGCAGGTCGCTGGTCGCCAGGTGCAGGGGGATGCCGGTGAGCGGGGCCGTGATCGGGGTGTTGACCCGCTCATGGTCTCCGGCGTGAACGGTGATTTCAGCCACCGTCGTGGACTGGGCTACGAGCAGCGCGGGCGCGAGCAGTGTCACGCAGGTCGCGAGCGCGGACAGAAGCCGGGAGCGTGGTTGCATGGGTGACCGAACAGGGAGAGAAGAGTTGCGAGCAGAGGGAGTACATTCGTCGCCCCTGTCGCGTTTGGCCTGAGGCGCGGACCCGAGGCCGGCACGGCGCGGGCTGCGGCTGGCACGATAGAGCCCGAGCCCGAGCCGATCAAGCCAGAGCACGTCCTCACTGCTTGCTGGGCTTCGCTGTGCCGACCGTACTCATGCCCCCACTTGCCGCCCGGCGCCGTTGACGGCAAGCTACGGGGCGATCGCGGGATCGCCGGCGCCTTACCGACGTCTGTGTCATCCGCCAGATAAATACGCCGCAGTACTGTCTCCCCTTCACCCCCTTTATGCTCGTGAGCCGATCTTACATCCTCGCCGAAACGACCTGGGGCGCCGTTCGGGAGTCCTCCTTCGACGTCGCCATTCTGCCCTGGGGAGCAACCGAGGCACACAACTACCACCTGCCCTACGCAACCGACACGATCCAGTGCGACTACATCGCGGCGGAGTCGGCTCGGAAGGCGACCGCGGCAGGCGCCCGCGTGATCGTGCTGCCCACCATCCCGTATGGGGTCCAGACGGGCCAGCTGGACATCCCCCTGTGTCTGAACATGGGGCCGAGCACCCAGGCTGCGGTGCTACGCGACCTCGCGGAATCGCTGGAGGTGCAGGGAATCCCCAAGCTGGTCGTACTGAACGGCCACGGAGGCAACGACTTCAGGCAGATGATCCGCGAGCTGCAAATGCGGCTGCGCATCTATCTGTGCCAGGTGAACTGGTACCGGATCGTGGACGGCTCGGACTACTTCACCGAGCCTGGTGACCATGCGGGGGAGATGGAAACGAGCCTGATGATGCACGCGGCTCCTGAGCTGGTACGCCCGCTCAGCGAAGCAGGGGATGGAGCGGAGCGGAAGCCTCGCCTGGCCGGCATGCGGGAGGGGTGGGCCTGGGCCCCGCGACCGTGGACGCGCATCTCGGCCGACACCGGCGTGGGTGACCCTCGTCGCGCGAGCGCCGAAGCGGGCGCGCGCTACGCTGATGCGGTCACCGACCGCATCGCCGAGTTTCTCGTCGAGCTCGCCCGCATCGATCCGGCAGAGATCTACGGAGAAGCAAACGGGTGACGTCGGCAGTGCCGGCGTTCCCGGCGACCCTCCTGCGCTCCGCAATCGAGGAAGTGTGGACATTACGTGGAGGGTGGGCGCGCGGCCCGGTGGCGGCCGCCCAGCTCGCGTGCAGGAGCGCCACGGGAGTGATGACGACAGGCGAGGAACGATCATGACCTCACCGGGGAGGGGCGATACCTTTGATGAACCGATTACGCCAGGCATTCCTACTACCGCTCGCCCTCCTGCTCGCCGCCTGTGCGGGAAGCGCCCCGCGCGGACCCATCGTGCCCGAACGCTGGGAGGCAGACCGCACCGAGATCCTCATGCGTCTCAGGGCCTCCTCCGACGCCTGGAACCAGGGTGACCTGGACGGCCACCTGGCGATCTATGTAGATACGGTGACGTTCATGACCGAAGAAGGGCCGCGGCCCGGTGTGGCGGGCGTACGCGAGGCGTTCTCCCGCACCTACTGGCGCGACGGCCGTCCGCTGCAGCGGCTCGACTTCGAGCAGATCGCGATTCGCCCGCTGGGCCCCGGCGCCGCCTTGCAGACGGGTCGGTTCATCCTATCCGGCGGCAATCGGCCGGAACAATCCGGATGGTTCACCCTGGTCTGGGTGCGTACGCAGGACGGTTGGCGCGCCGTGCACGACCACAGCGGCTGAGGAGAGCGGTCAGCGGCGGCCGGCCCTGGCGGCCTTGCCGCCCGAGTGCGACCAGAGCGCGCGCTCCACCCGCACCGCGTTCCAGTCGCCTCCCAACTCTTCCGCCCGGCGGCGGATGGCCTCCGCGTAGCGCAGGTAGTAAGGAAGCGTGAAGCCTACCTCCCCGAATCCCGGAATCTGCTCGGCGACCAGCTCGTCGAAGAAGGGGTAGGTCTCAGGCGCGGCGGCCGCGGCGACGGCGGAGGCGGTCGCCGGCCCCACCCCTTTCAGGCGCGCCAGCAGGTCAATGGGGCGGCGAGGGTCGGGGATGGCGGCCAACGCCTCCCGGCTGACCGCTACCACGACCTCCGGGTCGTTCCCTTCCACCAGCGTCAGGTTCCGGGCCCGCCACACGCCCCGAGCCATCTTCCAGCGAGTGACCCGCGCCAGCTCCTCCAGCGTGACGTGCGGCTCGGGACGGGAAGTGATCCGCGCGGGAAGCTCGAGCCGGACCCAGCGGTCGAGCTCCCCCAGCGCGGCCACACCCTGCCGATCGACCACCGCCTCGTAGCTGTCGAGCGCTTCTCTCCAGCGTGTCTCGGAGTCAGAGCGCCACAGCGGCAATCCGGAGTCGGTGTCGGTCGTCAATGATCAATCCCGCACGTAGAAGGGCGGTGGCTCGATCCCCAGGGCGCGGAGGTACACGTATCCCTGCCCCCGGTGATGGATCTCGTTGTCGATCACATACCACAGCAGGTCCCAGACCTGCGACGTGAACTGCCCGAAGATCGTCCGGGTTTCCTGGAAGACCTCGGCGGGGAGACGCGGCCACAACTCGTCGATGCGCCGGGAGTGCTCGTCCCAGAGACGGAGCAGCTCTGCTTTGTCCTGCACCTTGGGAGTTTCGTACTGCCGCGGCTGCTCGGAGGTGAGCTCCTCCAGCGTGGGCACGTCCATCGCGAGGAATTCCAGGACCAGCTCGCCGAAGGTACGCATGGGTGCCACGGCGTAAGAGAAGAGCTGATCCTCCGGGAAAGCCTCGATGACCCGGCGGGTGACCCGGCGGTGACCCTGCCAGTGGGCCAGCAGCTGCTCTGGCGTGATCACCGGTGCGGCATTGACGGCTGAATTCGACATCTTTGCCTCCCTGTCGAAGGTGATCCCCGATCTTCGGGATTTGTTCGGGGGAGGCGCAAGATAGGGGGTGGCCGGACCGGCATCAAGGGTCACGTTGGCGGTGCCACACATCTGTTTCGATCCCGGCGCGGCCGGGCTTCTGTGACGGGTTTTTTGGGGTTGGCCGGGGGGCAGGTTCGTCCACCAACGGCTCCGCCTCTGAACCGGTAGAACCGGTGGGATCCGACAGGTCAGTCGCGCGTGCTCGCCTCGTGCACTAACTTGCCCGTTGGAGGCTTCCGCCATGAGAGCAGCGGCGCTCGGTGCAATCGCGGTTTCCCTCGTCGCCAGCGGGGGACTCGCCCTGAAGTCGGCTTCGCAGTCCGGCCCCGCGGTGGATGGCAGGGCGATGGATGGGGTGTGGCTGTCTCCGGTCTCGGTGAGCGCTCCGGCGCCGGATCCGGATCCCTTCGCCGATTGGACGCGGCCGCCGGGGCCCGTGCGCATCGCACTGCAGGCGGGACACTGGCGAGCTTCGGAGGCGCCGCCCGAACAGGCGGGCCTGCGGGACAACGGCGCAAGGGTCAAGGGGATTGCGGAGTGGGAGGTGAATCTCGAGATCGCGCGCCGCACTGCGGCCCTGCTGCGCGACTCCGGGTACACCGTCGACATCCTTCCAACCACCATCCCGCCCGGATACTGGGCCGACCTGTTCATTGCGATCCACGCCGACGGTCATAACAGCTCGCGCATCTCGGGCTATCGGGCGGCCGCGCCGCGCCGCGACCGGACGGGTCAGGCGGCGACCTTCGCATCTCTGCTGGACCGCATCTACGGAGAGGAGACCGGGCTCGACTACTACGGGAGCGTGACCCGGCGGATGCGCGGCTATTATGCCTTCAACTCCCGGCGTTACCAGCACGCCCTCCATCCCATGACGGTGGGAGTGATTCTCGAGACCGGTTTCCTCACCAGCCCTCGGGACCGTAAGGTGCTGGTCGAGGCGCCGGATCGCGCGGCGCGGGGAATTGCCCGAGCAGTGATGGAGTTCGTCAGCCCGATTCCCCCCGTTCCATCTCCCACTGTGACCCGCTCGCTGAACGTCGGCCTTCAGAGTCTCGATTCCACTCGCTATGCCCACGAAACTCGATAAGACATTGAAGCGGGAGCTGGAGATCGACGGAGAGAGCTACACTCTCACGATCGATCCGCAGGGGCTGAAGCTCACGCGCAAGGGGAGGCGCAAGGGGCACGAGCTCACCTGGCGGGCGCTGGTCTCCGGAGAAGCCGCGCTCGCCACGGCGCTGAACGCGTCGCTGGAGGCCAATCGGTGAGGTCCGGCCAGCTGCGCGTACGGGAGCCGGTGCGCACCCTCGCACTCGTGCTGGTTGCCACGACTCTCTCCGCATGCGCGCCGGATCCGGAGCCCGAAGCCGAGCCTCGCGCAGCCGAGCCGGTGGTCGGTGCCCTACCTTCGCGCACGGAATTCGTCGACAATGGCCTGCTGTTCGTGCCAGAGGACCGGGCTTCGCTCCAGGTGCGGTTGGGTCCCCCGGACAGCGTCTCACAGAAGGTCATTGCGAACCGCCACGTGCCCGGCGTGAGGGATACCATCTTCATCTATCACTATCCGCAGATGACTGTCGGCTTCCATCACCCGGGCGGTGGTCGGGACTTGTTGTCGAGCGTGGAAGTGCGTTCGAACGATCACCTGCGCTATCCGTTGCTCGGGCTCACCAGGGACGCCATCGACGGTGCTTTTGGCGCCCCCGACGAGGCCTCGGACAGTTCGCTCACCTATTACTGTACGTCGTGTATCGCCGGCGACGATCCGGTAGAGATCGTCTTCGTGAACGGCGAGGCGCGGCGAGTGAGGTTCTCCTATTATGTAGACTGACGAACCCGCCGGGAGACGGCCCCGCGCGGCACTTCGCAGATGACCCGCGGCGAGCGGTCGTCCTGCCCGGCGTCGTCGATCCCGTATGCTTCCCGGCTCCGCCGCACCTGCCCGCGGATCGCATCCTTCGACCTCGACCAACCCAGCACGGAGGGGAGATGAAGCTCTTCGGCATCGTATTCATCGCGCTCGGGCTCACCGCCTGTGCCGCCACCGGTCAGGAAGCACGCAGCCTCTTCGACGGCGAGAGCCTGGAGGGGTGGGAGCGAAAGGCAGTCCATGGCGGCAGGGGCGGCCTCTGGACCGTCGAGGACGGCGTCATTGTAGCCAACCAGGAGCCGGACCATACCGGCGGCCTTCTCGGGACCCTCGAGAGCTTCTCCGACGTGGAGGTCGAGCTCGAGTTCATGGCCGATGATCCCGTCGACACCGGTCTCTTCCTCCGCACGCGCGAGGATGGGATGGGCTACCAGGTGACGATCGATGTGCGTAGCGACGGCTACGTCGGGAGCCTGTACGCCCCCGCGGAGGGCGGCTTCCTGGTGCAGTACGAGAACTGGCGCGACCACTATCGGCCGGGAGAATGGAACCACCTCCGCGCCCGTATCGTCGGCCAGCCGGCGCACATCACCGCCTGGCTGAACGGGGTGCAGACCTTCGATTACCAGGACAGCGAGGAGCGCTATCCGCCAGAGGGGTACATCGGCTTGCAGGTCCACGGCGGAGAGGGCTCATGGGGTGCGGAGAATCGCGCCCGCTTCCGCAACATCCGGGTCCGGCCTGTCGAGGCTCCGTGACCGCATCCATTTCACCCATCCCCATCGAACCAGCATCATGAGCGACAAGAGAACGTCCCGGCGGCAGTTCATCCGGCGAGGTGGATCGCTCCTAGCCGGCGGTGCCGTCAGCAGCATGCTGGCGAGCGAAGCGGCGGCCGCCGGACGCGTCATCCCGATCGAGGTGCCGGAGCGAGAGGTGCGGCGTTACTCGAAGCAGGACACGATCCGGCTGGCGACCATCGGCGTGGGGATTCAGGGATCGGGGGACACCAACACCGCCCTGCGCGTCCCCGGCGTCGAGCTGGTGGCGGTCGCGGACGTCTACGACGGCCGCCTCGTGCGGGCGAAGGAGGTCTGGGGAAACCACCTGTTCACCACGCGGGACTACCGGGAGATCCTGGCGCGGGAGGACGTGGACGCGGTCATCATCGCCGTACCCGACCACTGGCATGCCCGCATAGCGATCGACGCCATGAACGCGGGCAAGGACGTCTACCTCGAGAAGCCTATGGTCCAGAAGGTGACGGAGGGCCATGAGGTAATCGAGGTCCAGAAGAAAACCGGTCGCGTGCTGCAGGTCGGCAGTCAGCGGGTCAGCTCCATCGTCTACGCCAAAGCAAAGGAGCTGCTCGCCAGCGGCGCGATCGGGCCGGTCAACTTCATCGAGGCGCGGTACGACCGGAACTCCGCAATTGGAGCGTGGCAGTACTCGATTCCGCCCGACGCCAGCCCGCAGACGGTGGACTGGGATCGCTTTCTCGGCAACGCGCCGAAGCGCCCCTTCGAGCCGATCCGCCTCTTCCGCTGGCGGAACTATCAGGACTACGGCACCGGCGTCCCGGGCGACCTGTTCGTGCACCTCTTCTCGGGCATCCACTTCGTGCTGGACAGCAACGGGCCGACGCGCGTGATGTCCACCGGGGGGTTGCGCTACTGGCTCGACGGCCGCGACGTTCCGGACGTGATGGTGGGGATCTACGATTATCCCGAGACTGCCAAGCACCCCGCGTTCAACATCAACATGCGGGTGAACTTCGCCTCCGGCGACGGCGGAGGGCAGTCCTTCCGCTTCATCGGACCTGACGGGGTGCTCACCATCGACAATCGCGTCACGCTCCAGCGGGCGGCCAAGGAGACCGAGCCCGGACACACCGCATACACCTTCTCACGCGAGATCGAGGAGGCAGTGATCCGCGAGTACCGTGAGCGCTACCCCGAGAAGGAGCCGGTGGTACGGCCGGAGTATACCGAGGTCTACGCTCCGCCCTCGGGCTACAGCGACTCTCTCGACCACTTCGAGGTCTTCTTCGACGCCGTGCGCAACCGCAAGCCAGTAGTCGAGGACGCGGTATTCGGCTTCCGCGCCGCGGCCCCCTCGCTGCTCACGAACATGAGCTACTTCGAGAAGAAGGCCGTCAACTGGGACTCGGAGGCAATGAAGGTCGTCTAATGGGAAGAATACTTTTGATCCTCCTCGGTATAATGCTCCTTCACCCGCCTGGCGCGGCGTCCGGACAGCAAGAGTGGCGCTCGCTGTTCAACGGCACCGACCTGACCGGCTGGGGCGGTGACGTGGACGGCTACACGGTGGAGAACGGGGCCATCGTCTGCCTCCCGGACGGGGGTGGCAACCTCTACGTGGACGGTGAGTTCGACGATTTCGTCCTGCGGTTCTCCTTCCGGATGGAGCCAGGCGGGAACAACGGGGTGGGGATCCGTGCGGAGCGCGGCAAGGATGCGGCGTATTATGGGATGGAGATCCAGATCCTGGACGACTACGCCGAACAGTATAATGAGCTGAAGCCGTGGCAGTTCCACGGGTCCATCTACGGGGTGGTGCCGGCGCGCCGGGGGGCGCTGAAACCCGCGGGGGAATGGAACGAGGAGGAGATCCGGGCTGAGGGCTCCCGCATCACCGTCACGCTGAACGGCACCGTGATCGTCGACGCCGATATCCGCGAAGCGGCCCGGAACGGGACGATAGATGGTCGCGAGCACCCGGGCCTCTTCAACCGCAGCGGGGCCATCGGCTTCCTCGGCCACGGCAGTCGCGTCGAGTTCAAGGACATCCGCATCCGCGAGCTGTAGCGGACCTGACCGCAATCAACTCAGAACGGAGCCGCACGATGGTTGATCAGACCAGCAGGACTCCTCCGTTTTCCCGGATCCGGAAGATCCGGAAGGCACTCTCCTTCCGGTGCATCCCCTTGGCAACTGCCCTCGTCATGGGGGGGTGCGTGGGAGCCGACGCTGCCGGGGGCGACCTCGAGATCGACCCGGATGACATCGGTGGCACGGTCACCGGACCGAACGGACCGGAGGCGGGTGTGTGGGTCATTGCTCACACGACGGACCTACCCACTCCCTTCACCCGGATCGTCGTGACCGACGACGATGGGCGGTATGTGATTCCGGACCTGCCGGACGCAGAGTACGAAGTCTGGGTGCGGGGCTACGGGTTGGTGGATTCCGAGAAGACGCAGGCACGTCCGGGGGCAATGCTCGACCTTACGGCCACTCCAGCCCCGACTCCCCAGGCAGCAGCGGAGTACTATCCCGCCGGGTACTGGTTCTCCCTTATCGAAGTGCCGTCGGCCGACGAGTTTCCTGGCACCGGGCCTTCGGGGAACGGGATCAACGCCGACATCGAACAGCAGGCGGATTACATCCGCACCATTAAGTCGGGCGCGTGCACGTCGTGCCACGCGCTGGGCTCGCCGGGGACGCGACGTATCCCGGAAGCGCTTGGCACCTTCGCGTCCTCGGAGGAGGCATGGGAGCGGCGCTTGATGTCCGGGCAGGCCGGCGGATCGATGATCGGCACACTCAACCGCCTCGGTCGCGAGCGCACTCTGCGGATGTTCGCCGACTGGACGGACACCATCGCCGCCGGGGCAGTGCCTCCGGCGCCACCTCGGCCCGAGGGGGTCGAGCGCAACGTGGTCATCACCATCTGGGACTGGGCCGATCCCAAGGCGTATCTCCACGATCTCGTCTCTACCGACCGCCGGAACCCCACGGTCAACGCGAACGGGCCGCTGTACGGTGCACTGGAAGCGAGCGCCGACTACGTCCCCGTGCTCGATCCGAGCACGCACACTGCGAGCAAGATTCCGCTCGCGCCGCGTGACCCGAACACCCCGGTTGCGTCCGGTCCACCGATGGCCCCGTCGCCGTACTGGGGGGAAGAGGCGATCTGGACCAGCCGTACGAACGTACACAACCCGATGCTCGACGAGCGGGGCCGCCTCTGGTTGACCGCCGCCGTGCGGCCGCCGGAGAATCCCGACTATTGTCGCGAGGGATCGGATCACCCCTCGGCAGCCCTGTTCCCGCTCGAGCGTTCGTACCGGCACCTGGCCATGTACGACCCGGCGACGGGCAAGACGACGCACATCTCCACCTGCTTCAGTACGCACCACCTGATGTTCGCCGAGGATGAGAACAACACGCTGTGGACCAGCGGCGGCGGTCAGGTCGTGGGGTGGCTGGATGTCAAGAAGTTCGAGGAGACGGGCGATGAGGCGGCTTCCCAGGGGTGGACGGCGCTGATCATGGACACCAACGGCAACGGCCGCCGCGACGAGTATGTGGAGCCGGACGAGCCGGTGGACCCGACCAAGGACAAACGCTACGGAGGGGCCTTCTACGCGGTGGCTCCGGCACCGGATGGATCGGTATGGGGAACTCAGCTGGGCTTCCCGGGCGCGGTGATCCGCCTGGACCCCGGCGACAACCCGCCCCACACCGCGCTCGCGGAGGTTTACGAGCTGCCGATGCGCGACGGCATCCCGATGGAGGGCTTCTCTCCCCGCGGCGGCGACGTGGACCGCAACGGCGTTTACTGGGTAGCGCTCGCTAGCGGCCACCTGGCGAGCTTCGACCGGCGCAAGTGCAAGGGTCCACTCAACGGCCCGCAGGCTACCGGGCAGCACTGCCCAGAAGGCTGGACCTTCTACACCGAGCCGCTGCCGCAACTGGGCGGTGTGGAAACGCCAGGCAGCGCGGAGGCGAGCTATTACACCTGGGTGGACCAGCACAATACATTGGGGCTTGGCGCCAACGTGCCGATCAACACGGGCAACGCTTCGGAGGCGCTACTGGCTCTCGTGGACGGGGAATGGGTGGTGTTGCGTGTGCCCTACCCCACCGGCTTCTACACCAAGTGGATGGACGGGCGGATCGACGATCCCGATGCCGGATGGAAGGGTCGCGGCGTGTGGGCGACGATCAGCACTCGCGCTCCGTTCCACATGGAAACCGGCAAGGGAACGACGAGCAAAGTGCTGAAATTCCAGATACGCCCGAACCCGCTGGCCAATTAGCTGCATGAGCGAAGGGGCGCGCCGTGAGGCGTGCCCCTTCGCCGCGGTGGCGTCGGGAACGGAACCCGCTCCCTACGTGCCTGAATCGATGGAGAGAGTTTCTGCTTCGCGATCCTCTTCCTCGCGCCCCGTCTGGCGAAGCCGAACGGCTCGAGCCGCCCTCTTCTGCATTTCACTGCTGGCCTTTTCGAGTGCCGCCACCGCCCTCCCGCAAGGCGGAGATTCCGACCCCGACCCGCTGCTGCGGGCGCACGCGCACAACGACTACCTGCATGCCCGTCCGCTTCACGACGCGCTCGAGCACGGCTTCAACAGCGTCGAGGTAGACGTGCACCTCGTGGGAGACGAACTGCTCGTCGCCCACGACCGCGAAGAGGTGGATCCTACCCGCACGCTCGAGTCGCTCTACCTGGCGCCGTTGCGCGCCCGCGTGGCCGGTCGTGACGGTGCGGTCTATCCCGGGGCACCGCCCCTCCTCCTCCTGATCGACATCAAGAGCGGGGCGGAGGATACCTACGCCCGCCTCCATCCTCTGCTGCGCAGCTATGCCGACATCCTGACCTTCACAGTGGGGGACATCGTGGTGGAAGGCCCGGTGCAGGCGGTCATCTCCGGCAACCGGCCGAAAACTGCGCTGCTGGCGGCGCCGGTGCGCTTCGCCGCCTACGATGGCCGCCTCTCGGATCTGGAGGAAAACGCTTCGCTTCCCCCATCGTTCATGCCGTTGATCAGCGACTCCTGGGACCAGGTCACCGACTGGAACGGCGAGGGACCCCCACCGTCGGAGCTGCGCGCCCGCCTCGAAGAGCTGGCGGCTCTGGCGCACTCCCAGGGGCGGCGCATCCGCTTCTGGGGTGCCCCGGATCGGCCAGAGGTCTGGGAATTGCTTCACGAAACCGGCGTCGACCTCATCAACAGCGACGATCTGGAGGGGCTGAGCCAGTTCCTCTCGGAGCGCGAGGATCGCGAGGACGAGGGGTGAGCCCGCGTTCCAGAATGCCATCGGGTGTCGGGCGCCGCCTTCAGGGGCTGCTCGTGCTCGCCGCCGGAACCGCACTCGTCAGCGGGTGTGGGGACCGTCGACCATCTCAGGGTGCGCATACTGAAAACGCCGATACGACGGTCGCCGTGCCGGACGGCTTCGATCCGGTTCCCGATTCGCTGCCTGAGCCGCAGATCGCACTGGTCGATACTTCCATAGAGCCGGCAGTAGCGGGACAGGACGGGTGGATGTACAGCCGCTCGGCTGAGGCTGACCTGGACAGTGACGGAGAGCTGGAAAGGGTCGTGCTCATGGCGCGAGCCGAGGTAAGGGATGGGCGACCGCTATGGGATGACGGGCAGCCGTGGCAGGTGTACGTGGAGGAGTCGGATGGGAGGCGCACCTATCTCTACTCGCGGTACGTTCAGCTTGGCAGCCCCACCCTGCGCATCGGGTTGGAGCAACAGGGTAGACCGCCGAGCCTGATCCTGCTGGAGCATGTACCCGATCGTGTGTCTTTTTACGAGATAGTGTACGAGGGGCCGGGATCGGCGCGGGCCATCGCCCACCTGGAACGGATGGTGGATCCCACGGGGGAGCTGGCCAGCCCTGACCTGCCGTGACCGGAGGAGTCGGTCCTGCACTCTCGGACCGTGCCGCCCCCGCGATACGAGGATGATCGCGTCCGCGGATCACCCACACCCCATCCGACCCGTAGTCGATCGCAGATCAGGCATTGAAACGCACGATTTCCCCGCGGGTGGCACTGCGGTCGGAGGATCCGACCACCCTCGAGCTTCTGCGCCGACCGGAGGTCCTCTATTCGGCCGCCCTTTTTCTCGCCGCAGTTTTCTCGCTGTCGCTGGCATTCGACTGGACGGGCGAGTCGGCGTCCGAGCGCACAGGCGCGTCCGTCTTCTTTCTGCTCTACGGACTGCTGACGATCACCACGGGCTACCACCACCCGAAGATCGGTCACGTCTCCTTCGACCGCGTCTCCCAGGTGGCGAGTATCCTGGTCCTCGGACCGGTGCAGGCCGCTCTCGTGAATGGCCTCGCTTCGTTGATCTATCCCTGGCACCGTCTCTGGAAGGGGTTCAGCCTCGCGCAGGTGATTACTGCCTCGCTGAACAATTCGGGGCTGATGACCCTGATGATCCTGAGTTGCGGGCTGATCTACGAAAAGCTGGGTGGGCAGGTGCCGTTGACCACGCTCGACTGGACGGCCGCGCTGCTCCTGCCGCTGCTGATCCTTTCCATGCAGGTGGTCAACGAGGTCGGCATGGGACTGCACCTCCTGCTCAGGGACGGGTACTGGGACCGCTACCTCAACCGCTTCGTGCTTTGCCTGGAGTCAGGGGCGGGGATGGCCGCGGTGATGGTGGCGATCATCTTCAACCGCATGGAGCTGCCCGTCATCGTGCTGATGCTGGCCGTGGTCACCACCGTCATGGGGGTGGTCACACAGTTCGCGCGCATGCGGCTCGAGCTGGAGACCATCATCGCCGATCGAACGCGCGTCCTGCGCGAGAAGACGGCGGAGCTCGAGCAGCTCGCCATTCGCGACCAGCTCACCGGGCTCTTCAACCGGCGGTATGTTGACGAGTATCTGGACGGGCGCATCGAGGAGTTCGTGCGTTACGGGAGGCGCTTCGCGGTGGCGCTTATCGACCTTGACCATTTCAAGCGCATCAACGACCAGCATGCGCACGAGGTGGGTGATGAGGTGCTCAGGCGCGTGGCGAAAATCTTCGCCGATCGCTGTCGCGATACCGATGTGGTCGCCCGTTATGGCGGCGAGGAGTTCCTGCTCTGTTTCCCCGAGGCTTCCGCGGAGGAGGTGGCGGAGATCTGTGAGCAGCTGCGCATGGCCATCGCGTCACACGACTGGGACAGTCTGGCACCCGGCATTACCGTCTCGTTGAGCGCCGGCGTGGCCGAGATGCGCGCCGGGCTCGGCCGCAGCGCGCTGGTCAACGCCGCCGACCGCAAGCTGTACGAGGCCAAGCGCGGAGGGCGGAACCTGGTGAAGTTCTGATCTCAAGGAGTGCCGATCAGCCTGTAACCACAGAAGCCACCGAGGATTACGCGGAGGGAGCAGAGGGCAAAAAGCCTCGATGCAGGATTTCGGATTTTGGTAATTCGTAATTGTCCGACCTCCCGTCCTCCGCGCCCTCCGCGGTTTCCTCTCCGGGATGCCTGTGGTTGCGCGGCCATTGGCCAGCTCACAGCATCTTCAAGGCGTTCGCCCCCTCCTTCTCCACCTGATCCATCAGGCACTGGGTCGGTGCTTTGTCCGGGCGCCAGCGTACGAAGCGGGTGCCGTGACGAAATCGGCCCTGGTTGAAGTGATCGTACTCCACCTCCACGACCAGCTCGGGGCGCAGCGGCTCCCACGCCCCCGTCCCCTCCTTTCGCCAGCGCGACTTGCCCACAGGGGCACGACCTCCGAAGCCCTCTCCTCCGCGTAGAGGCTCGAGCTTCTCGCGCGCCTCCTTCTTCTTCTCGGCACTCAGTGCCGAACAGAACCCCACGTGGTGTAGCCGGCCGTCCGCGCCGTAGAGGCCGAGCAGGAGCGACCCGATCTCGTTCCCGCTCTTGCTCCACCGGAACCCGCCCACTACGCAGTCGGCCGTCCTCGTCCGCTTCACCTTCACCATCGCGCTGCGATCCCCGGAGGCGTACGCCGCATCAGCACGTTTGGCGATGACCCCATCGAGACCACCAGCCCCTTCCTCGAGCCACTTGCTGGCGATCGCGAAGTCGTCGGTAGAAGGGGAGAGATGCAGGCGTGGCGACTTCTTCAGCGCGCTGCGGGCGAAGCGCTCCAGGGCCTGCTTACGCGCGCGGAGCGGCTCACCGGTGAGGTCCTCTGCCTTTGCATCGACCAGCAGGTCGAAGCAGATCAGGTCCGCGGGTGTCTCGGTCGCCAGGAGCTTCACCCGAGAGGCAGCCGGATGGATCCGCAGGAGCAGGTCATCGAAGGAAATCGCCCCGTCGACGGCAATGACGATCTCTCCATCGAGGACGAATCTGGGCGCCCGCGTCGCCTGGATCGCCTCCACCACGTCGGGGAAATAGCGCCCGAGGGGCTTTCCCGCCTTGGAGCGAAGCTCCACCCGGTCTCCGTCACGAAAGGCGAGGCAGCGGAATCCGTCCCACTTCGGCTCGTACAGCCAGTCGTCGCCGCGCGGCAGCCGGGAGGCCGTCTCGGCCTCCATCGGCGCGTAGTCGAACGGGATGGGGAGCGTCACGCCCGCCTCCTCCTGGATCAGAGTTGCCCGGCGGGGCCGCAGCGGCCGCTCAACAATCTCCTCGCGGCGGGGCGACCCCCGCCCCCCTGCGCCGTGCCCGGCTCAGCATCGCCCCGAGGACCGGCCTGTACTCGAGCTCCACTCCCTCCGCGGCGGCGCGCAGCAGCAACGATCCGCGCTGCATGTCGCCCATCCCCGCGAAGAGGGGCGGAAAGACGAGGCGCTCGCCGAAGACGCGCGTCAGGGGCGCGATGTACTTGTCGCTGGCGACGCTCCCCAGCAGAACGAAGTGGGCGCCCTCCGGGGCCGAGGCACGGAGGCGCTCCGCGTCCTCGAGCAGCGGCAGGTGATAGCGCGGATTGCGCAGGTCGATCGGAATCTCCGCGAATTCCCTCAGCAGCTCCGGCCCCGCGGGCGTGTGGGGCGAAAGCAGCCCGCGGCAGGGAGTGATCACCAGGGTGCCCGGCACACTCCCGCCAGGATTCTCGAAGCGCTGTGAGTAAGCCATCTTTCCGCGGAAATACAACCCGCTGAGGAAAGCGAAGATCTCACCGAGCGGCGCACCTGCCGGGGAGCGTAGACGCACCGCGAGGTCGAACGCGGCGTCAGGCCGGGTGAGCAGCGACGCGCGCTTGCCGCCGCAGTGGGCCGGCGAGAGAAGGAAGATCCGGGGTCTCGACATGCTCGCCGCCGGGCGCAAGGTTCCGGCCAGGGCCCGGCTCCGGCCTGTCTCTTGCTTCGGCCGCGCCGCGCTGGCACCTGACGAAATCGAACGCTGGAGAGGTCATGTCTCACTCGGTCCTTTTTGCCCGCGCTCTTGTCGCTCTTCCGCTCGCGTTGATCGTCGCGGGGTGTGCCGATTCCCCTGAATCGGGAGGGGCATCGACCGATAGCGGCGATTCGGCGGTAGCCGTTGCTCCCAGCCCCGATTCGCTGGCCGACACCGCCAGTCATCCGTCGGCAGCGGGACCGGTCGAGCGTTGGGCCTCGCGCCTTCCGGAGGACGCGCTCGTGAGGGGAAGTGCCTGTCCTTTCGAGTGCTGCATGTACGGCGAGTGGGAAGCAGAGAGCGACATCGCCCTCGTTAGCGAGCCGCGGGAGGGGGCGCCGGCGAGCGGGCGTCTCGCCGCGGGGACCGCGTTCCAGGCCGATACCGGCTTCGTGCGCATCGCTGAGGTAGCCCTGATTGCGGTCACCGACACCGTTACCCCCATGGTCGACCGATCGCTGGCGCCCGGGGACACGCTGGTCCTGCTCGATTACATCGGGGAAGGCAGCTACAACGCCTGGCTGGACGGAGAGTTCGTGGAGGTCTCGGATTTCTGGAGTAGCGCGACCGACCGACCGCGCGGAGAGATGATCGGCGAGCATCGCACCGAATGGTGGGCGCACGCTGTGGCGCCCGACGGAACCGAGGGGTGGTTCCGCGCGGACGCCCCGGGAGTGGAGCTGGGAGGGGTGGACGCCTGCGGCTGACCTGAGCGCCCCACCGGAATCAGGCGGGGCAGGCAGGCCGTCGGGTGTCGACCACGTGCAGGATCTTCCAGCCGTCGGGGGTTCTGACGAGTTGCATGGCGTTCACCCCGCAGTGGGAAAACTGTTCGCCCAGATGGAAGCGGTAGTCCATCCAGGCGGTAGCCAGCGGATCGTCGACGCGGACCTCCAGGTTCTCGATCCGTTCATCCCACATCGCGTCGTGCGGGGCCCCCACCGCGCGAACGAAATCATCGACGCTTCCTTCCTGCAGACGCGGCTGACCCGACTGGATTCCTGAAGTCAAGAGCCGCGCGGTCGGATGAAAGGTCGATCGCACCATCGTGCTGTCGCCCAGACGCATCCCATCGAAAAGCCGCTGGATGACGGCGCGCACCTCATCCTCGGCCGCATCCTGCGCTTGCGCCTGGCCGGGTAAGGTCAATCCGAGGAGCGCCAGGGCGACGAGAACGCCGCGCCTGACGCCGGGCAAGGCA
Organism: Longimicrobiaceae bacterium; assembly: GCA_036375715.1. Lineage (NCBI taxonomy): Bacteria > Pseudomonadati > Gemmatimonadota > Longimicrobiia > Longimicrobiales > Longimicrobiaceae > Longimicrobiaceae bacterium. The sequence continues at coordinate 24,117 of DASVBS010000026.1, forward strand.
CCCGCGCGGGAGCGGGAGCGCGTGCTCATAGTGCCAGGGGAGAGAGCAACACGGCCACCACCACCATCGCGAGCCAACCGAGTACTGCGGTCAGGATCGCTTTTCCGGTGCTGAAATCGAGAGCCTGGCGGAGCGCGATGATCCCTGCGATGAGGATCCAGATCGCCACCGCGAAGCGGACGAACACGCCCAGGAAGGGGATGATCCCCAGGACGTACAGTACACCCGGCGACTGCGCGAAACCGATCGTCCGCAACAGCTCGCCCCAGGTCGCGGTGCCACCCAGCAGCTTGTCGCCGATGAGGTAAGTGATACCCGCCCAGAGGAGCCACCCCACGATCGCGGCCAGGAGCCCTCCGATGATTCCCGGCCCGCCCTCGCCTGCGCCTCCGATCGCACTGGCGATTGCCACGATCGCCACAACGATTGCGGCCTGGGTGGTCGCGGTGGAGTCCGCCTCCACCTCCTCGTAGGTATTGACGTCCAGCATCGCCGCGCCCTTCATGCGGCTCAACACGCTCCCATCCGAAACCGTGGCCATAGCAACACTCCTTTCTCGAGAGTGAGCCGGCGGTGCGCCCCGCTGCCGCACCTACCAAGCTTAGGGACAGCGTCTATCGAACACAATCAATCTGTGACCCGGGCCCGCAACCGCCGGATGCAGGGGGGCTCAGGGTGTCTCCTCGCTGAGCTGCCGGATCGGCGTGAGTCGGACTTTGCGGAACTCCACCTCGGAGCCCTCGGACTGCAGCGCGATCCGTCCACGCTCGGCGGTGGCATCGAAGCCGTAGTTCACGAGGTCACCGTTCACCCACACCTTGATCTCGCGGTCAACGGCCTCGATCACCATACGGTTCCATTCACCCACTGGGTGCTCGGAGCCGTCAGTCAGGTTGGGCGTGCGGCGCTGCTTGTCCCCGGTTGATCCCCAGGTCTCCGGTGGTCCGCGGCGTCTCTCCATGTCCGGCACCTTGATGTCCTCGACGATGCTCCAGAAATCGCCGGCGTTGGTGTGCATCATCTGGACTTCGATCGATTGCGGGAACATGTCGTACAGCGCGCGGGGAGTGGAGGCGTGGATCAGTACCCCCGCGTTGCCCGGCTCTCCGGCGAATCGGTACTCCACCTCCAGTCGGTAGTCTTCGAACACCTCGTCGGTCAGCAGGTGACCGCCCGGCTTACCGAGGCTGACCAGCAGGCCGTTGCGAACCAGGAAAGGACTCCTGGCGGAAGGATCGTCGTCCATCGCGGGAACGTCGGCGTGCCAGCCGCTGAGGTCCCGCCCGTTGAACAGGTCGCGCGGCTGCCCCTCCTGCGCGTGGAGGGCTGCCGAGGTGATCAGGGCCAGGATGACTTGAACGGCGAATCGTGGCACCGCACACCTCCGGGTAGGGGTGGAGTTCGGATCACCCGATCAGCATCCGGGCGTATTGCGGGATCAGAGCCACCACCGCGAAGTGGACCAGCCGACCGGCCAGGCCGATTACGAAGAAGGTCACGACGCTCATTCCGATGGTTCCGCAGGCGACGGAGACCACGTAGAGCGGGGGAAGTCCCACGAGGGCGCTGCTGAGTAGCAGGGCGCGGGCAAAGATCGGTCGTTCATCAAGGCTTTGCCGCAGGGACTCGACCGGCCTCCGCACCCGCTCCATCCCCATGTGGAGCACGCCTCGCCCTGCGTAAAACATCGCCACCTTGCCCACCATCTGTCCGACCGATGCGGCGACCACGAGCGGCCCGACGAACGCGTGCGGGCTGATCGCCGAAACCGACACCAGGTAGATCTCGGTGTTGATGAACGGAACGATGGCGCCGGCCACGCAGACGCCGAAGGTCGTGATCCAGAGAGCGAGCAGGCTCATGCCGCCGGAGTCCGGGGATGGATAGCCGCTGTGCGTCTCATCAGTAGAGCTTCTCGCCGCGCTCGAGCATCGCCACGAGTTTCTCGATTCGTCTTGCGCGGGTCTCGGGCTTCACCGCGGTCTGGATGCGATGGAGGATGGCGTATCGGTTAATGGAGTTGAGCGAAGCAAAGAACTCCTTCGCCCGCGGGCTCTGCTCCAGGGCAGCCTCGAGATCCGGGGGAATGCTGGCGGTGGCCGGGGAGTCGTAGGCACGATCCCATCGCCCGTCCGCTCGGGCGGCTTCGACCTCCCTCATTCCCGCCGGTCGCATCAGCCCGGCGGCGATGAGGCGCTCTACCTTCTCCCGATTGCGCTTCGACCAGGTGCTGCGCTTCCCTCGCGGGGTGAATTTCTGCAGCCACGAGGTCTCTCCCTCACTGCGCGCCTGCCCGTCGATCCAGCCATAGCAGAGCGCCGCATCCAGCGCCTCTTCGCGTGTCGGAGAGCTGAGGTCGGCTCCTTTCCGGGCGATTCGCAGCCACACCCCGCTGGAGGTGGCGTGGTTGGCCTCCAGCCACTCTCGCCAGGCTTCACCGGAGTCCAGATGGAGTATGGGGTATTCCGCGTCCTTTCCCATGGCCGCCGAGTCTACACTGCCTGGTGCCGCTCAGCGGCGCTGGCGTCCCCGCATCCGTCGGATGCCGGCGAGCAAAAGGTCACCCAGTATGAGCATGCTAAGGAATGCCAGGACCCAGGTCATTGTCTTGATCAGCCCCGGGGCGACGGTAACCGCAACGACGATCAGGAGCAAGACCAGCAGTAGGAGGCGAAGCATGGTCGGGATCGCAAACTGAGGGTGAGACGGCAATGTCGATCCAGTAGAGGTTGGTTCGACGCTCCTGCGAAGGGGTTGTGCGCGGCCCCCTTGGCAAGTCCGCGCGAGTAACTCGAGCTGGAGGATCGTCAAATGCCCACCGCCCGTCCCGGCGCCCTTGTGAGCCGCGCGCCGACCTCGCGGACCGCCCTCGTCCTGCTGACGGCAGCGACACTGTCCGGCAGCGCAGCCTTCGTCAGTCCATTGATGGGACAGCAGGTGCGCAGCGGGCGAGTAGCCGTGAACGGTGTGAGTTACTACTACGAGATTCACGGTGCCGGGGAGCCACTACTCCTGCTACACGGCGGTCTCGGCTCGATCGACATGTTCAGGCCCATCCTTCCCGCCCTGGCCGCCGAGCGCGAGGTGATCGCGGTCGACCTTCACGGTCATGGACGGACGCCGCTAGGTGAGCGAGAGATCAGCCTGGTAGACATGGGCGATGATCTGGCTGTGCTTCTCGAAGAGCTCGGCTACCAGCAGGTGGACGTCCTCGGCTATTCCATGGGTGGCGGAGTCGCCTTCCGCCTCAGCGTGCAGCATCCCGAACGCGTGCGGCACTTGGTCCTCGTGTCGGCCGGCTTCTCCCGCGACGGATTCTTCCCCGAGATGATCCCTCAGCAGGAGCAGGTGGGAGCGGAGATGGTCGAGGCGATGAAGGGCACACCGATGTACCAGTCGTATGTTTCGGTGGCCCCGAAGCCGGACGAGTTTCCGCGCCTCCTCGATAACATGGGGGCGCTGATGCGACAGCCCTACGATTGGTCCGCAGAGGTGAAGTCGCTTCGCATGCCGGTGATGCTGGTGTTCGGAGACAGCGACATGTACAGGCCCGAGCACATGGTCGAGTTCTACAAGCTGCTGGGCGGCGGGCACCGTGATGCCGGCTGGCAGCGGGAGAACATGTCGCAGAACCGTCTCGCCATCCTGCCCGGGCTGACCCACTACGAGATCTTCATGGCCCCACAGCTGGTCACCACCGTGCTCCCCTTTCTGAACGGGGAAACCGGTGCCCTCACCTGGACCGGCCAGGGAAACGCCGCGAACTGAGACTATCTCGGGGCTTCAGGTAGATCGTGGCCGACGCAGCTCAAGCGGGCGGGACGGGTTCGCCATCGACGCTCAGGAGGGCGTCGAGACGAACCGTCCGCCCGTTATCGAGCCGAAGGTATTCGGCCCGCTGGTAGGAATACACGTCCTCGATGACGCCGCGGACGGTCTCGACTGTGCCCCCGAAGGATTCCAGCTCGAGGGTGCACTCCCGGTGCAATGTGGCCAGTGCGAGCAAGCGATCGTGCACCTGGCAGGAGATGGGCGTATAGGGCCGCTCCCGCACTCCCATTCCCAGCCGCACGTCGGCCGGCACGTCGAGCTCGTCGAGGAGCCGGTCCGTATCCCGCAGGCCGATCGCCTCGCGCTGCACCACGTAGTGAAAGAGCGCCTCGGAAGCCGAGCGCACCAGGGCCTCTCGCTCGGCGGAGTGGCCACCACCCCGCTCCTTCTCGAACTCTCTCAGCGCCGCGAGTGACTCCTCGAGCTTCTCGCCCGCTCGTCGCAGGGTGGTGATCTTCTCCTGGAGAATTTCCGCCTCGACCCCATCCGCGCGGGAGAGGATGGAGGGGTCGAGGCGTTCCTGCTCGCGCATGATCAGCGCTCCTTCTGCACCTCGTACCGGAGCTCCACGAAGCCCTCCCCCTGAGCCCGGGCGGAAATGAGCTTCAGGGGCGGGGATACGATCGCACGCGGCAACAGGGGGGCGCCCCCGCCCAGAGTGACGGAGGCGATGGTCACGATCAGCTCATCGAGCAGGCCGTGGTCGTGAAACTGCCCCACCAGCTCCCCGCCGCCGATCAGCCAGATGTTCTTGCCGTTCGCTGCCTCGGCCATCGCCTGGTGGACGGGGCGAACGTCCCCCCGCACGAAGCGGATGTCGGCACCCGGCACCGCGGACAGGGAGCCGGTGGTGAAGACCCAGGCCGACTGATCGTACGGCCACGGCTTCTGATCGGGCTGGTCGAGGTGGATGTAGTTGTCGAGGAGCCACTGGTACGTCGTCGAGCCCATGGCGACCGCACCGACTTCGCGAATGAACTCCTCGTAGCCACCCTCCGGCGGATCGCCGAACTGCAACAACCATTCGAGCGAGTTGTCCGCGTCGGCGATGAAGCCGTCCAGGCTCGAGGCCGTGTAGTACTGGGTCTTCATGGTGCAGCGCTACGGCTGGTGAACCCCGATCACGCGGCCGGTTGCGCGCCGAACTGCACGTTGCCGGTATACGAGACCATCCACTGAACTCCGAAGCGATCGCGGAGCGAGCCATACTGCTCCGCCCATTCGGTGCGCGCAAGGTCCATTTCCACCGCGCCGCCGTTGCTCAGGCCGTCGAAGAGGCGCCGCGCTTCGTCCGCCGAGTCGGTCTCCACATAGATGTAGAAGTTGTTCCCTTGCGTCAGCTTCTGACCTGTCGACTCGAGCACGTCGGTGGCCATGAGGAGGGTACCGTCGGGAAGCGGGAGGGCGATGTGCATGATCTTGTCGAGATCGCTCCCCGAGAGGCCCATCTGTTCTCCTCCCATGTCCCGGTAGCGGAAGACCCCCATGTAATCGCCACCGAAGACCTGTCGATAGAATTCGAAAGCCTCCTCCGAATTGCCTGCGAAGTTGACGTATATGTGGGCGCGCTGCATGGTCTCCTCCGGGAGAGGGTGAACGAGACTGCCTTCTCACCGACGTCGAACCGACCGGACCGCAATCGACATATCGGGAAGGGCGTGGAAGACGAGGCCACTCGGCTCGGAAGGCGGAACGGTGAATGGCGTCGCCGGAACTGCCCTTGGGGGCTCTCTGCGAGCGGACGCCTCTCCCGGCCAGCCCGGCTAGTCCTCGGGCACGGCGATCACCGCGTGGAAGGCGGGTTTGGGTTGTCGCTCGCGGTCGAACAGCGTGGCGTAGTTGGTCCGCCGCGGGATCGGGTAGTTGTTCTTCCAGTTCGCCCCATCGTGCACCCCCCACAACGTGACCCGGTCGATCTTGTCCCGCTTGCGGTAGAAGATCTCGAAGAGCTCGGCGTAGCGTTCGGCGAGCTGCTGCTGCACCTCCTCCGGCAGTCCCTCCTTGTACGGATCGAGATAGGCCTCGAACTCCTCGAGCTGGAACTGCGGATCGCTCATCCCCCGACCGATGATCTGCCCCTCCCGCGTCAGCGGGAGAACGTCCACGTCCAGCTCCGTGATCATCACCTTCACGCCCAGGGCGGCGAAGGAATCGATTGCGGCTTCGATGTACTCGGTCTTCGGGTAGTTGAGGCCCCAGTGCCCCTGCATGCCGATCCCATCGATGCGGATGCCCTCACGCTGAAGCATCCGGACCATGCGGACGATGCCGTCGCGCTTGGCAGGCCTCCAGGCGTTGAAATCGTTGTAGTAGAGCTCGGCATCGGGGGCGTACTGCGCGGCGAATCGGAAGGCGTTCTTCACCAGCTCGTCGCCGTCCCCCACGGCGCGTACCCAGCTGGTCTGCCGGTAGGAGCCGTCGTTGTCGATTACCTCGTTGACCACATCCCAGGCATGGACGCGGCCGGCGTACCGCCCGGCCACCGCCTCGATGTGGCGGCGCATCCGCTCGATCTGTTGTTCGGGAGTGTTCGGATTCCCGTTCTCGTCCTGAAAGAACCAGTCCGGCGTCTGATTGTGCCAGACCAGGGTGTGGCCGACGATGAACATCCCGTGTGCCTCGCCGAACGCCACGATCGAGTCCGCCGGACCCCAGTTGTAGACTCCCGGGCGCGGGTTGATGGGCCCGGCCTTCATCGCGTTTTCGGCGGTGATCGAGTTGAAGTGCTCGAGCACGAGCCGCCGACCGCTGCTGTCGGCTCCGCTGACCACGCCTCGGCCCACCGAGACGCCGATCTTGAACGCTCCCTGGTAAGCTTCCTTGAGCGTGATGCCTCGCTGTGCGATGGCGGGGTTGCTGGAGAGGACCAGGGTTGCGCAGGCGAAGGCGGTAGCGAGCTCGAGGTGCTTTCTCATGACGTCGACGTGAACGGTGATCGATGGGCCTCTGAAAGAATCTGAAGAAGAGGATGAAAGGAGGCTCCAGACGGATCGGGCCGCCCGGAGCCGCCGCGCTGGCATCCACTGGCGCTACTCCTTCAGGCGAGCTCTTCCGGGTAGCTCGCCAGTAGCTGCTCGTACTGTTGCCCCACCTCCTCCGGCGTGAGCGTCGAGAGCTGCAGCGCCAGCTCCAGAGAGCGGAGGCGAGCGACGCAGGTCAGTGCACGGGCCATGGCTTCGGGGACCTTGAAGCGCTGCTGAATTCCGGTCGTGAGCGCCGTTCCGGCGGTCGCTACCGCCACGATGCCGCAGGTCCATCGCCAGGCGGCCGAGCCCTCTCCGATCAGGGGTCCGGTGGCGGCTGTGAGCCCCGCCAGCAGCGTGGCCAGGCTCGAGAAGAGCAGGTTCAGCGCGATGACGCGTATGTTCACCCGCTTCAGTTGAGCGGCTCGGCGCTCGACCTTTTCCCGGTGCTCGGTAATGCGGGCGGCAAGGACCGACCGGGGATCCGTCGCTGTGGGCTGCATGACGACCTCGACCGGGATTGGCTGTATCGGCGCGGCTATGCCTCTACATTGCGTGCCGTCCTGACCTCCATCAAGGCGGTCGATGGGGGTCTCAGGGCGGGCTTTCCCGCTCGTAGACCTCTCCTTCGATGTCCGTCAGCTTGTCCTGGACGAAGGCGGCCGCGTCGCGCACGCCCTGGTTGTAAACCGGCGGGCCGAGCTCCTTCACGAAGAAGTCGAGCAGCCCGTTCGCCCTGAAGTCGCTGATCTCCTCGTCGAACTCGTCCAGGTAGTGCTGCTTGATCGAGCGGAGGATGCTGGCGCGGCGATCGCCGGAGAGCTTGATGCGCATGCGTGTTTGGGGCGCCGGAATGGAGGTCTGCGGTGAACCCGGAAGCTACCGCGTGGCGGCTCCAGGCCGCCAGGCGTCGTCCGGGTTGAAGTGGCGATAGACGGCGCGGGAGATATTCCGCAGAAGCTCGGCTCCTTCGTTCACGGGGCCCCAGCGGGTATCCGCCTGATCGCGCGTGGCAACCGCCAGCACGTAATCACCGCCCGGTGCGTCGACCAGAAGGACCTCCGAGCGGGACGAGCTCACGAATCCCTGCTTCGAGGCGACCTGGACGGTGGGAGGGATCTGGGAGACGGCTACGTCTCGCCAGTAGCTGCTCGTCAACATCCTGTACATTGTCTCCGAGGCGGCCGGGCTGACCGCTCTGCCTTCACGGATCATCACCAGCAACTCGCCGATCTCACGCGGGGTCATCTGGCCCCACCCGTAGGCCTCGCGTGCCGCTTCCCGACCCGGGGTTCGCGAGTTCACCCGGGTCTGGCGGAAGCCGTGTCCGGCCAGCCATTCATTGACCGTCGATCCCCCACCCACCAGCGCTTGGATCCAGAGGCTGGCGTGGTTGTCGCTTACCGAGAGCATCAGGAAGGCCACTTCTGAGAGCGGCAGAGTATCTCCCGGCTCCATGTAGCCCACTACATCGGTCGCCTCGGTGTAATGGTAGGTGAGAGTGTCCGGGTAGGCGACCGTTCCTTCCAGAGAGAGGTCGCCCCGTTCGATCCGATCGAACAAGGTCACCAACAGCGGCACCTTGATCAGGCTGGCGGTAGGGAAGAGTGAGTCCGCGTGGATCTCCACTCCCCGGTCGCTGTCGAGATGGCGGACATAAACACCCACCTTCCCGTCGAAACCCTGGACGATTCCCTGCAGCTCGCGCAGGAGGACCGAGTCGGTCTCGACGACGGGGAAGTCAGGGTTTTGCTGGGCGGGAGCATGCCCGGCTCGGACGAGAGCGAACGCTACCCAGCCAAGCGCGGCGATGGTGTGCCGTAGCATGGAGGCCACGCTGTGGTATGTGGACGGCAGGCGGCCGGCCCGGGCGGGGCCGGCCGCGGTGTGCAGGGTGGCTTCAGGCGCGCGCCGGTGCGCTCTCGCCCGCGAAGCCGATGTATGCCAGGCCTACGGCAAGAATAGCGTGGAGCCAGATGTCGTGCGATCCGATGGGCACGAGTCCGAAGGTCGTGGGATCGATGAACGCGAGCACGACCAGCAAGGCGTAGATCACGGCCCCTACGCGGCCGAAGGTGCGTGCGCCACCGAAGCTCCGGGCCGCCACGATGCCCCAGACGCCGAAGGCGATGTGAACCAGATTGTGGAGGAGATTCACGGGGAACAAGCCGAAGAGCCGGGCGCTGGTGTCCATATCGGCATTCATCGACATGCCGCTCGGAATGAACAGTCCCAGCACGCCCACCAGCAGGAACACCACACCAAAGATCAGAGCCCCGCGTTGTGCCGTGCTCCGCATGAGCCGCCTCCTTCCGGTAAAGGAAAGCAGAAACCTGTGGCGTAGCCAGGACCTGCAAAAAGCAGGCGGCGACGCCGGTCCTTCTCTCCCTCAGCCGCCCTGCGGCCTGAACCGCATCGCGCTCCACACCTCGTCGATGGAGATCTGACGGTTGGGCTCGATCCCGTGTGGCTGCATCGTCTGCCAGAGGATGTCCCGATTCAGGTCCGTCCCGAGCTGCTTCGCTTTTGGATATGCCATCCAGGTGACTTTGCCGGCCTTCGCGGCCTCCCGAACGACAGAGGCGAGTTTATCCGCTTCCTTCTGGTCACGAAGGAAGACGAGCACGCCGTCCGCCCCGGGGTCGTCGACGACGCGAAGTCCGTCCAGCTCGACCTCGGCCGGCTTCCCCACCACGCGCACGGCCATTCCGCTCTTCAGGTTCAACTTCTTCGCGAGCTCGCTATCGTAGGTGGCCATTTCCTCTTCCCAATTGTTGATCCCTCATCCCGCCTTGACCTTCACCCCGTCTTCTACGTCGGCCGGGGGGAAGACGATCACTGTGTCGCCCTCCTGCAGGCCCTCGATCACCTCTGCCGCCTCCGTGCTGCGCTGACCCAGTTTCAGGGGGCGCAGCCGGGCGCGGCCGCCTTCGACCACGAAGACGCACCACTCACCGTTTCGCTGGAAGAGTGCGCTGGTGGGCACGGTGAGCACATCCTGCCCCTCCCACACCACGATCCGCGCTTCAACCCGATATCCCGCCCCCAACTCGGGAGGCGCCGCCAGAAGGTCCACGATCACATTCACCCGCTGCTCTTCGACGCCCAAGGCGGAGACCTCGGTGAACGCCGCGGGCTCCACGCGGCGCACCTTCCCCTCGAGCGGGCGATCGCCGCCCCACTCCTCCACCAGTACGCGATCGCCGGGGGAGATGCGAACCGCGTCGGTCGACAGGACGTCGACGACGACTTCCAGCCCGTCCGCGTCGCCGATCTCCAGCAGGGGGGTGCCGGGGGGCACCACCCGCTCGCTCTCCTCCAGCACGCGCAGGACCCGGCCGGAGGCCGGTGATACCACGTCCACGGTTGGAGCTCCCGAGCCGGTGGCACCGAGCAGGGAGGCTCGCATCGCCTCGACTTCAGCGTCGGCCGCCAGCAGCGCGGCGCGCGCGGCCTCGGCCTGGCGGGCGGCGGTGCTCGCCTGGAGCTCCGCCTGTTCCATTGCCTCGCGACTCAGTGCTCCCGCCTCCGCCAGCACGCGCCGGCGCTCCGCCTCGAGCCGGGCCTGTCTCGCTCGCTCTTCCGCCTGCTCCGCTTCTGCCGCCACCTGATTGCGACGGGCTTCGGCCGCGTCGACCTGGGCTTGGGTCACGCGTCGGGTCCGGGCGTCCTCCGGGGCCGGTGCGAGTCGGGCGACGATCTCGCCGGCCGCCACCCGATCGCCCTCCTCGAGGTGGATCCGATGGAGCTGTCCACCTACCGGGGCAGCGATCACGAACTCATCCCGGACCCGCGTCATCCCCTCTTCCTCCACCCGGACACGGAGCGTCTGACGGCCGACGACCGCCACCTCCACCTGGACCGCGGAGCCGCACATCCCCAGCATCGCCACCAGGATCAGCGCGGTCACGACGCCAACGATGACCCACCGTTTCTTCGTCATCTGCTCCGGAGTTCAGGGTCGGTCGGGGTCATTCCCGGGTCTTCAGCACCTCGACGAGATCGATCCGGTCGAGCCGTCGACGTACGATGAGCCCGCTCAGCGCGGCGGCCGCGAGGGTCGCCAGAGCCGAGTACAGGTACGTCTGCGTGCTCACCACCAGGGGAATCCGGTAGCTCTCGGTGGCCAGTCCCGCGACCATCGCCGCGGCCAGGAGATACCCGATGATCCATCCCAGCGGGATGGCGGCGACCGTGATCGCGCCCTGCTCTCCCAGCAGTAGCACCGCCACCTCGCGGCGCGAGAAGCCGAGCACCCGCAGGCTGGCCAGCTCCCGTCCCCGCTCCGAAAGGGCCACCCGCGCTCCGTTGTACACGACCGCCACCGCGATCACACCCGAGAAGGCGAGCATGAAAAAGACGGAGATCAGCAGCGATTCTTCGAGCTGCGTCTGGAAGTTGACCAGCATGTCGGCGGGCGAGGCGACGCTCGCAACCACGGGAAGCTCCTTCAGCCGCGCCCCCAGCTCCCTGCGGGCGTCGGGTTCCACCGCCAGGTAGGCGCCCGAGACCACCCGAGGCCCGCGCACCAGGCGATCCAGCGCGTCGAGTCGCATGTAAGCGGAGAGACCGACGAAGTCGTCGACGATGCCGGTTACCCGAACTTCGTCGGTGCGGCGTTCGCCCTCGAGTATCTCCACCGTCAGCAGATCACCGGGCTCGACCCGCAGATTGTTTGCGAGCATCCGGCTGAGCACCAGCCCCTCCGCCGGCACCGGTTGAACTGCCCCGCTGGCGGAGACGACACGGCGAAGCTGCGGTTCGGGCTCGATCCCGGTGATGGCCGCCTCCTTCTCGCGGTGGCCGGCCTTCAGGCGCGCACCGACCGCTCGGAAAGGTTCCACTCGCGTGACACCGGGCAGGTGGGCCAGCTCGAACCGGACCGAACGCGGCAGAGGGTTGTTGAAGGTGACCGAGAGGTCTTCCCGCTGCACCTTGCCGAACTGAAGGTCCATCATGTAGCCGACGCCATCGAACGTGAACATGCCCGTGACGAGGATGGCCACCGCCATGGCCACCCCAGTCGCCGAGAGCAGCGTCCGGATCGGCTGCCGCTCGATATTGCGCAGGATCATCCGGCCCGACGGTGGGAGCAACTCGCCGAGCCCCGCCCGTTCCGCCCAGCCGGGTCGGAAGTGCGCGGGCGCTGGCGGGCGCATCGCCTCGGCAGGTGGCAGGCGCACCGCTCGGCGCACCGCCCCCAGCGCTCCCAGCGCCGCCCCCGCCACGCTCACCATCACCCCAATCAGCAGCAGCGACGGGCGCAGCGAATAGCGCAGCTCCGGAAAGCGAAAGTACTCGGTGTAGAGGTTCACCATCGAGTGCCCCAGCCACACCCCGAGGCCGCAGCCCATCACCGCACCGACCACCACCGCGGCGAGCGCATACCCGAGGAAGTGCTTCCCGACCTCGACGTCGTCGTAGCCGAAGGCCTTCAGGACCGCAATCTCGGTCCGTTGGGTGGCCACCATGCGGCCCAGCACCACGTTCAGGAGAAAGGCCGCAACGCCGAGGAAGATGGCCGGCACTACGGTCCCCAGCGAGCGGTTCTGATCTAGCTCGCCTTGCAGGATCAAGTGCGACGGTTGGTCCTCCCGCCCATAGGCGCCCAATCCCCCGTACGGCTCCAGCAGACGATCGAGCTCCTCGATCACGGCGTTGCGGCTGGCGCCGGGGGCGAGCGTCAGCACCACCTCATTGAAGGCGCGATCCATGTCGTACGCCGGTCCCAGGGCCTCCCGGCTCATCCAGATCACGCCATACCGCTCATCGTCGGGAAAGAGGGCGCCGGGGGGCACGGCGTAGGTGTGCTCCGGCGAGATCGCCACGCCGACGATGTCCAGTCGACGCAGGCGACCATTGAGCACGGCCCGGAGCGTGTCGCCGGGCACGAAGCCGTTGGCCTCGGCGAAGTTCTCGCTGATGATCGCCCCGTTGCGCGCGCCGGGCGAGAGGTAGCGCCCCTTGGTCAGATGAATGTCGCCGACGTCTGGACGTCGCCGCTCCGGCACCGACACGAAAAGCCCCAGCGCCGGCGCCTCGACGCCGGGAACGTCCAGGGCCGCGGCGAAGGTCACCCGGGTCGTGACTGATGCCACGCCCGGAATTTCCTGAATGCGGGCCACCAGCGATTCGGGTGCTCGCTCCAGGTTGGACCAGACGTCCGGGAAGCGCGCTTGGCGGTAGTACCGGTCGCGCGCGTCGACCAACGCCTCGTAGGTTCCGCGTAGGGTGAGAACCGTCATCACCCCGACCGCCACCAGAGCGGCAATCGAGGCCATCTGTCCGCGCTGCGCCCAAAGCTCGCGGAGCAGCTTACGGTTCAACGTCCTCACCCCTGCCTCACCATTCGATCTCGTCCGGTGATGCGCGGCGCTCATTGCGCCGCTCCTCGACGATCTGGCCGCTGCTCATGCGCAACACCCGGTCGCCCAGGGCAGCGATGGAGGCATTGTGCGTGATGATGGCGGTCGTGGTGCCGGTCTCCTCGTTGACCCGCGCGAGGACCTCCAGAACCCGCTTCCCCGTCTGGAAGTCCAGCGCCCCGGTGGGCTCGTCGCAGAGCAGCACGTCCGGCCGCTTGGCGATCGCACGCGCGATGGCCACCCGCTGCTGCTCGCCGCCGGAAAGCTGGGCGGGAAAGTGGTCCTTCCGCTCGCTCAGTCCTACCAGCTCGAGCGCCGCTTCCGCGTCCATCGGATCCGATGCGATGTCGGTCACCAGCGCGACATTCTCGCGGGCGGTGAGGCTGGGGATCAGATTGTAGAACTGAAAGACGAAACCGACGTGCTCCCGCCGATAGCGTGTCAGCTCCCGCTCGTCGGCTTCGCTCAGGTTGTGATCGAGGTACCAGACAGTCCCGCTCGTCGGCACGTCCAGGCCACCGAGAATATTCAGGAGGGTGCTCTTCCCGCTCCCCGACGCACCCAGCAGGATCATCAGCTCCCCCGCATAAAGATCCAGGTCCACCTGTCGGAGGGCGTGTACTTCCACCTCCCCCATCCGGTAGATCTTGGAGACCTTGCGAGCACGGAAAACCGCCTCGGGCGCGGTGGGATCGAGGGGAGGCGGAGGTCGGGTCGAGGAGAGTTGCGCGTCCACGGTATGTGTGGAAATGCGGGGGCGGCCGGGCAGGCGGTCCGGCCGCGTTCGCCCCGCATACGGTAATCCCGCTGGTCCCCGTAGTACAGTGACGTTTGCCCGCGTGCCGCGGATTGCTTCCTGCATATCGAGCTTCCGGAACGAAGTTCGATCGAAACCCACCCAGATCAGGCCAACCCGGGAGGTCAGATGAACCGCTCGTTGGGCACCGTTGTGGTGGGGGTCGGCCAGCTCGAGAAGCCCGACCCTCTGCTGCAGGCGGCCGTTCGCCTCGTCGGCGACCGCGCCGCCACCATCATCGCGGTGCACACTTACCGGCTCCCCGATCCGTTCATCGCCTCCTATCCGGACATAGTCACTATGGATCCGGAACTGGCAACGGCCGCGGAGCAGGCGCTGCTCCGGCAGCTCGAGGAGCAGATCAACTCTCTCGGCGCCAGCACGGTCCAGGCGCGCGTGCTCCCGGGTCCCCCCGATCTCGCCATTCTGAATGTGGCGGAGGAGACCGGGGCCGATCTCATCATGGTGGGCGTCACCGAGCGGGGGGCCATCTCGCGCGCAGTTCTCGGGACCACGGCCGGTCGTATCGTCCGGACTTCGGCGGTTCCGGTGATGATCCAGCGCAGCCTGGCGCCATCCCGCCCGCGAAAGATCCTGCTGACCACCGATCTGTCTGAGCTAAGCGGGTCACTGTACCGCAACGGGCTGGAAATCGCGCGGCGGTTGGCGGACCCACAGGCAGACTTCCGCGCGCTGTTCGTGGTGGGTCAGAGTCTCCCGGTCGTCCCGGACGTCCAGCCGTCATTCCTGCAATCCGTTCGAGAGCGCGACCTCGATCCCTTCCTCGAGCGCTGGACGCCGGAGGGCGTGTCGTGCGAGGGCAGAGTTCGACTCGGCGACCCTTCGGCCGAGATCCGGGCGGAGGCGGAAGAATGGGGGGCCGATCTGCTGGTGGTGGGCACGCACGGCAGGAGCGGGTTCTCGCGGCTGCTCATCGGCAGCGTGGCGGAGTCGATCTCGCGCCGCGCCGCGTGCGACGTTCTGGTAGTCCCGGCGAGGGGCATCGGCGAGGAGACGACGGAGGACGATCAACCGAACAGCTGACCATGGAAAAGATAACCAGCATCCTCGTTGCCTCCGATCTGTCGGAAGAGTCCGACGAAGTGGTCCGCGCCGCTGGAGAGATTGCCCGCGCGACGGGAGCGACGGTGCACCTGCTCAACGCTTTCGATCTTCCTCCCGAAGCCAGCGTCCGAAAGTCGACCGCGCCCGTCACCTTCGCGCAACGGATCGAAGAGGCGGAGCAGCGACTCGATGAACAGATCCGGCGAGGAATTCCCGAGGGGGTGTCGGTGGGAAGCCGTCGCGTGGAGGTCTACGTCGCGCACAAGGCGATCCTCGACGGGGCGGTGGCGGTCGCCGCGGACCTGATCGTGGTGGGGCCCCACGGCCGCCGCCGTTTCGGCGACGATGTCCTGGGGGGGACGGCGGATCGGGTGATCCGATCCGCCGAGGTACCGTGTCTGGTGGCACGCGGGACCCTTTCGCTGCCGCTACGCCGGATCGTCGCGCCAGTGGACCGTTCCGCCGCCGCCACCGCTGCGCTGGAGGTGGCGATTGGATGGGGAGTCCTGCTCGGGGGCGGCGACGCTACCGAGCTCGATGTCGAGCACATCCTCCCCGAGGCCATGAACATCCCCGAGCTGGGAATTGATCCGGACCGGATCGTCGAGCGGCTCGGCCAGGAGGTGCAGGAGGTCGTTTCGCGTGTCCCCGGCGCGGAGTCGTTGAACGTCGTGACCCGCGTACGTTGGGGGCAGTCGGCGGTCGAGGAGATCACGCGGCTGGCGGGGGAGAATCACGCGGACCTGGTGGTGATCGGAACGCACGGCCATGGGCCCCTGCGACGCTTCCTGATCGGCAGCGTGGCCTCCGGGGTCGCTCGCCGCGCGCCCTGCTCGGTGTTGCTGGTGCCTCCAGCGATGTGGCGCCAGGAGCGCCAGCGGTTGAGTGGGGCGGATGCGCGTTGACGCATAGCGGAGATGTCGACCTCCGCCAGGTCGCGCGCGGCTCCCGGGAGCATGTCGGCGCATACGGGTGAGACGGAGCCGAGCAACGCCTGGCACGCTCTGACGACGGAGGAGGCGCTCCAGCGCCTGGGGTCGGCCCCCGCCGGTCTCACGTCGGCGGAGGCGGAGGCTCGCCGCGCCCGCTACGGACCCAATCGCCTGCGTCCTCCCGAGAGGGCTTCCGCCTGGAAGATCCTGGCCGACCAATTCCGCAGCGTGGTGATGGCGCTGCTGGTCGTCGGCGCGGGGGTGGCCCTGGTGCTCGGTGATCCGGTGGATGCCGCGGCGATCGCGGCGGTGCTCGTGATCAACGCGGTGGTCGGGTTCTCCACCGAGTACCGCGCGCGAGTCGCCGTCGCCGCGCTGATGCGCCTGGAAGTGCCGCAAGCCGTGGTCGTGCGGGACGGGCAGCCGCGGGAGCTACCGGCGGAGACGCTCGTCCCCGGCGATGTGATCCAGCTGGAGGCCGGCCAGTCCGTGCCTGCGGACGCGCGACTCCTGAGCGGCACGGAGATTCGGGTCAACGAAGCCCCGCTGACCGGGGAGTCGGTGCCCGTCAACAAGAACCCGACCCGTGCGCTCGAGCCCGACACACCGCTGGCCGAGCGGGTGAACATGGTCTACATGGGCACGGCGTTGGTGGCGGGAAGCGGACGCGCGCTGGTCGTGCGGACGGGGATGGAGACGGAGGTGGGGAGGATCGGAGGGCTGGTCGGCGGGATTCATGAGGAGCGGACACCCCTCGAACACCGTCTCGATGCCCTGGGGCAGCGCCTCGTTTGGGTCGCGCTCGCGGTCACCGCGGTCGTGGTGGCGGTCGGGCTGCTACGGGGTGAGCCGCTCGGCCGCATGATCGAGACGGGGCTGGCGCTGGCGATCGCCGCCGTTCCCGAAGGCCTCCCCGCCGTCTCCACCATCGCTCTCGCGGTGGGCGTTTCGCGCATGGCCCGGCGCAAAGCGCTCGTGCGGCGCCTTCCGGCCGTGGAGGCGCTCGGCTCCGCGACGGTCGTCTGCACCGACAAGACCGGAACGCTCACCGCGGGCGAGATGACCGTCGCGGAGCTCTGGGCCGGCGGTCACGAGTACCGCTTCACCGGCGCCGGCTATGCTCCCGACGGTGTCGTCACCCGCGACGGAGAGTCGGTGGACGCAGGGGCCGACCCGGTGCTGCGCTCAGCACTCAGGATCGGCGCGCTGAACAACCGCGCCGGCCTGGATCGAACCGACGGAGGCTGGACCGCTCGGGGAGACCCGACCGAAGCCGCTCTGCTCGTGGCGGCACGCAAGGCCGGGCTCGATCCCACGGCCCTTCAGCGCGAATGGCCGGAGGTGGCGGAGCTCCCCTTCTCCAGCGAGCGCATGCTGATGGCCACCTTCCACGAGACTCCCGAGGGACGCCGGGTGGTGGTGAAGGGGGCGCCAGCGCGGATCCTCGAGCGGAGCTCCCGGGTGGCCACCGACGAGGGAGTGGAACCGCTGGACGATCCATCCCGCGAGCGCATTCTCACCCGCAACCGGGAGATGGCCTCGCGCGGCCTGCGCGTGCTCGCCCTCGCCGAAGCGGCCGCCGACTCCACCGACGAAGAAGCGGTGCGCGATCTGACCTTCGTTGGGCTGGTGGGGATGAGTGATCCACCCGCGCCTGGCGTGCGGGAGACGATCGACACCTTCAACACGGCCGGAATCCGCACCGTGATGATCACCGGCGACCAGGCGCTCACCGCGGAGGCGATCGCGAAGGAGCTGGGAATCGTGCGGGAGGGGCAGGGGGTGATGGAAGGTAGGCGCCTCAGGTCGCTTTCCGATGCGGAGCTCGCGGAGGAGCTGCCGAACATCGCCGCGCTGAGCCGCGTCCCGCCCGAGGACAAGCTACGCATCGTCAACGCTTTCCAGCGCCGTGGCGAAATCGTCGCCATGCTGGGCGACGGCGTGAACGATGCGGCGGCCCTGAAGAAGGCGGACATCGGTGTGGCGATGGGTGGCCGGGGAACCGACGTGGCCAAGGAGGCGGCCGCCGTCGTACTGCAGGACGACCGCTTTCAGACCATCGGCGCGGCGGTGGAAGAGGGGAGGGTGATCTTCGACAACATCCGGAAGTTCGTCTTCTATCTCTTCAGCTGTAATCTCGCCGAGGTTTTCGTCCTGCTGTTCGCCAGCCTTGCCGGTCTGCCGCAACCGCTCCTGCCTCTGCAGATCCTCTGGCTGAACCTTGTCACGGATACTTTCCCGGCCCTCTCCCTCGCGGTGGAGCCGGGGGAGAGCGACGTGATGCAACGCCCGCCCAAGCACCCGCAGGAAGCCATCCTATCGGGCGGCTTCCTCGCCAGGATCTCCATCTACGGCTTGTTCATCACCGGCGCGACCCTCGGCGCTTTCGTCCTCGCACTGGCGGGCGACGGAGACAGGGGCCGGGGCACTTCGGTCGCCTTCATGACGCTCGCGCTCGCGCAGATCTTCCATCTCGGAAACGCGCGCGACGATAAGCCCGTAGTCGGTTGGGAGGCGGCGACGCGCAATCCCTGGGCGCTGGGGGCGATTGCGGTCACCGTGTTCCTGCAGTTGCTGGCCGTCTATTTCGCGCCCCTCACCTCCATTCTCGGTCTCGTGAGACTCACGGCAGCGGACTGGTCCCTCATCGTGCCCTTCGCGCTCGCGCCGGCGGTGATCGGGCAGGCTACGGCCTGGATCCGAAGCCGCCGCAGCTTGCCGCGCGCGGGCGCGGTTCCATGAACGGGCGCGTGGGCGCCGGCTGGGTGATCGTCGGCCTCGGGCTGGTGATCCTCTTCCTCATCCTCCCCTTCACGGTGGGGTTGATGGGTGCCGGGGTGCTGTACGTGGTGTGCGCGCCGGTGCACCGCCGCCTCGCTCTGCGAATCGGGCTGCGGTGGGCAGCCGCCGTCGTGCTGTTGGGGGCGTTGCTGCTTATCCTGATCCCCGGCGCTCTGCTGGTTACCGTGGCGATGGACCAAGGTCCGGAGATCCTGCGAGGGCTTCCTCAAAGTCCTGTCTTCGACCGCATCGCCGCCCTGCGCGTGGGGGGAGTGGAAATCGGCGCCCACCTCACTTCCGCGAGCGGGAGCCTGCTGAGCTGGCTCTCGCAACAGGCGCTCAGCGTTTTTGGCAGCATCACCCGAACGGTCCTCAACCTCGTCATCACCTTCTTCGGGCTCTATTACCTGCTGGTCGCGCGGCCGGGTGCGTGGGAGACGGTGCGCAGCTACCTGCCCTTTTCGCCGGAGAACGCCGACCTGCTGCGCGCACGCTTCCACAGCGTGACCGAGGCCGCGCTGCTGGGGATCGCCCTCACCGCGGTGGTACAAGGGACGATGATCGGGCTGGGCTTCTGGCTGGTGGGGCTGCCGAATTCTCTCTTCTGGGGGATGGTGACGGGGATCGTATCGGTCTTGCCGGTTCTCGGCAGCGCCATCGTCTGGTTCCCGGCCGTGGTGGTCCTGCTCCTTACCGAACGATTCGGCGGCGCGATCGCGCTCGCCCTGATCGGGGGGCTGGGAGCCGCGAACATCGACAACATCGTGCGGCTCATCGTCTTCAAGCGGGTTTCCAACATCCACCCGATGGTGACGCTGGTCGGAGCCTTTGCTGGCGTCCGGTACATGGGGCTGATCGGCGTGCTGCTCGGCCCTCTGGCCATCACCTACTTCTTCGAGCTGCTACGGGTCTACCACGCCGAGCACAGGCGGGTCGAGGAAGGTGAGAAAGACGCCGCCAGGCCGTCGTGGAAGACGGCCTAGCGGCTTCCGCCGGGACAAAGGATCAGAAGGCGGCCATGAACCCCGCCGTGAGGCGAGCGCTCTCCACCTCGAAGTCCCAGCCGGTCTCCACCAGCAGCCGGATATTACGCTGCAGGAGGTAGTTCGCTGCGACCGCGGCAGTGTGATAGCGGTCGAGATAGCCCGGTTCGTCCAGCTGTTCACCGAGTCGCAGCGAGATCACCGCATCGTCCGAAGAGACGTAGTTGTAGAGCCCGGTCAGTGCCCACCTGCCCGTACGGCCGCGGGGCCAGTAGACGATCTCCGCCAGACCGGCGTCGACAGTGGTTTCCTCCGCCCCGGTGTCCAGGAAGAACGGGTTGTCGTCGAGCCGTCGCAGGTACTGGAGGTTGAGCTCGCCGTTGTCTCCCAGCGGCAGGGTCGCGTCGGGACCGAAGATGAGAAGGCGGTTGTCCTCGCCGTCTCGGGAACTGGAGCCGTAGTATCCGAAGAGCCCGGCTCGAAGCGGTCCCACGTCCTGTGATAAGCGTACCCCGAAGCTCTTCCCGCTGTCGCGATCGAAGTTGCGCCGCTCGTCGGACGGCGTGAGCCCCTCTCCGTTGAGCAGCATGATGGTGAGATCGGTGCCGCTCCGCGGGGAGTAGCTCGCCATCACGCCCCGGTCATAGGTGAGATCCGTGTTGACCTCGCCGACCCGCACGCGGTACGGCTGGTAATCCTCGTACTCGAGGCGAAGCTCGCGCTTCATCAGCGGGTCGGAGGCTTGGAACTGCCCCACCATGACGCTCACCCCGCTCCCGCCGATGTCGGTGAACTGCAAGTAGGCATCCTCGAGTCCCGCCACCTCGCCCCGCTCGCTCATGAAGAAGTACATGTAGTAGCTCACCCGGTTGGCGATCGGGCCGCCGGTGAGCAGCTTGATGCCGTACGGGAACTGCATGTCGACTGAGGGACCGCCAGCGCGGCGTGCGCTGCGCGAGTTGACGTATGAATCGACCCGGAAGGCGAAGTTGATCCGCTCGAGGAGCCGCAGCAGCTCGTCGCCCGTGGCGATGGTGTCCTGCGGAGTCTCCCCGGGCATGAACTCGAACCCGTTGCTAGCGAACCGCTCGCCGAAGTCGTTCAGCGAGGGCACGGTGGTGTGGCACACCGAACAGGTAACTCTGTACTTGCGGGCAAAGGCGGGGATGGCATGCGACCGTGTTGCGACAGCGCCCAAAAGAAGTGCCGTCATCAGGATGGTCGCGATGCCACGAGAACGGAGCATGGTTCCTCCTCTCGAGCGGAAGGCTCGACCGGGTGGATGGTGATCGTCCGCCGTCCTTAACCCGCGCATTGACGAACGGAATTCGTTCCGGCCTGCTGTCACCGACTCCTCCCTCGGCGCGGCTGGGCTAAACCTCATTAACCGCGCTCGAGGTGAGTGATCCCCTGTCCGGCGCATACAGCTACCTCACCCCTGCCGTCGCCAGTTCGTGATGACGATCCTCGGCTGCACCATGGAGGAGACGCCACACAGCTAGGGCGGCCTGAGCGTCGATACGCGTGGCGGGGGCGCCGCCTCCCTGCGATGCCGCTGATGGTGGCTGGTGGGAACGGTGGGCGGATGAGGATCGCCTCGCAGAAGCCGCAACCCGTTGGCGGCTACCAGCAGAGTGCTGCCCTCGTGACCCACCACGGCGAGCGGTAGGGGGAGCCCGACGGTCACGGTCACCACCACGAGGAAGAGCATCCAGCCGACGCTGAAGTACACGTTCTGGCGGACGATTCGGCGCGTCCGTTTGCCGAGGTGGATCAGGTAGTCGACCTTGCCGACGTCGTCGCTGATCAGCACCACGTCCGCCGTCTCGATCGCGACGTCGGTGCCGATAGCGCCCATCGCGACCCCCAGCGTGGCCGCCGCCATGGCCGGTGCGTCGTTGATGCCATCGCCGACCATGGCAACCCCCTTCGAGCTCTCTACCAGGGTCCGGACCGCATCCACCTTTTCGTGGGGTAGCAGGTCCGCCAGCACCTCGTCCGCGCCCACCTCGGCAGCGACGGCGCGAACCGCGTCCGGGTGGTCGCCGGAAAGGATGGCGATCCAGCGGATCCCCTCATACTTCAGGTGCCGTATTGCCGCCGCGACTCCTGGCTTGAGCTGGTCGCCGAACGACATCGCGCCACCCAGTTCGTCGCCCGTGCCGACGTACACCACCGAACGCCCGCGCGAGGTCTGCTCCGCCGTCCAGCCCTGGGCGACGGGCGGCAGGCGGACGCCCTGACGTCGCAGCATGTTGTGGTTGCCCACCCAGGCGCGAACCCCGTCGACCAGCGCGACGACTCCTTCTCCCGGAAAGGACTCGAACTCCTCGGCGAGAGCGGGAACGATGCCCCTCGCTTCGGCGGCCTCGACGATGGCGCGCGCCAGGTGGTGTTCGGATGTGCGCTCCGCAGCGGCGGCCAGACGCAGCAGCTCGTCGGCGTCATGGCTGCCTGACGAGAAGTGGCCGGTAGGATCGAGCTCAGCGCCGGTAGCGATATCCACCAGCTCGGGATGCCCCACCGTGAGCGTTCCCGTCTTGTCGAAAGCTACCGTGTCGATGGTTCCAGCCAGGTCCAGGTAGGCGCCTCCTTTGAACAGAACGCCGTGCCTGGCGCCATTCGCGATCCCGGAGAGGATCGCGGAGGGAGTGGAGATGACCAGAGCACATGGGCTCGCCACCACCAGCAGGGTCATCGCCCGGTAGAAGGCCTGGTCCCACTGGACGCCCCACAACATCGGAGGGGCGACCGCTGCGACGATCGTCACCAGCACGACGGCGAGCGTATACGGGTGGGCGAAGCGGTCGATGAAGTGCTGGGCGGGCGCCCGCTCCTCGCGGGCCTCCTCGACGAGGCGCACGATGCGGGCGAGCATCGTCTCGCCGGCGCGCGTGGTCACCTCCACGACCAGCGAGCCGGACTGATTGATTGTACCGGCGTAGACTTCGTCGCCCGGCTCCTTCCGAACCGGCACCGATTCGCCAGTGATCGCGGCCTGATCCACCTCCGCGCGGCCGTCGCGAACCCGTCCGTCGGCAGGGATGCGCTCCCCCGGACGTACCAGGATCGCCTGGCCGGGGATCAGCGCCTCGACCGGCGCCCGGCCGATTTCTCTTCCCTCGCCATCCGCAAGCGTCGCCTCGGCCGGACGCAGGTCCATGAGCCGGGCGATCGCGTGGCGGGTGCGGCCCATTGCATGGGCCTCCAGGGCCTTGGACAGGGAGAAGAGAAAGATCAGGACGACCCCCTCCAGCGCGCTGCCGACGATCGCCGCCCCGACAGCCGCCGCCCCCATCAGGAAATCTATGGAGAGGCGCCCGCGACGAAGCTCTTCCCAGCTATCGAGCGCGATGCGATACCCACCCGCCAGGTAGGCGAGCAGGAAAAGGACGTAGCGGAAGGGATGGGGCTGCGCGGGGAACCACGAGAGCGCCGCACCCAGGATGAGAGACAACCCCACCACCAGCGTTACGCGAAGATAGTAGACGGCCTCGCGGTCCTCTGCCGTGGTGGCCCCGCGGCCCTGCAGCCGACGTAACATGGAGCGAGCGTTCATCACCACTCCTTTCGGTTCCCCCCGAATGTATTGACTACATTCGCGAGTGCATGTCGGGAGCCGCCTGGCAGACTCGTGGGGGAACTCTTGATGGCTTGCTGCCTTCGGGACCGGCGGGTAACTTCGGTCGCCTTCCGACGGTTGTGCCGTAGATGGGAGCGTGCGCACCGGTCCGCATACCCGTATGTCCTTCACCGTGTTTGCTGAGCCCGGACGATGCCTCTCCCTCCAGCCCCGCTTCTCGCCCCGACTGTGATTCCCCCACCGGCCATGGCGGGCGCGCAACTGGGGGATACCGGCCAGTTGCCGCAGCGCTCAGCCGATCTCTCCGCATGAGAGCGGCTTCGGCTCCCGTGAGCGATCTGGCGAGGCTGCGACTCCAGATCCAGGGTATCGTTCCTCCTCGCTTCGAGCGACCGGAGCAGCCGGTGGGTTGGCTCGGTGCCGTGCAGTCGCAGGAGTACTGGTATGCCAAGTGGTCGGTCGGCCAACGTGTGGCGGGATGCGACGAGGTAGCGATGGACCGCGCGCTCGCCGAAGGAACAATCCTCCGCACCCACGTCCTGCGCCCCACCTGGCACCACGTGCTGCCCGAAGACATCCTCTGGATGCAGCATGCCACCGCCCACCGGGTGCGCAGGATGATGGCCGCCTACGATCGCGCGCTGGAGCTGGACGAAGGGGAGTATGTGCGGGCGAAGGAGGTGATCGCCGCCGCCGTGGCCGGAGGCAGGCACCACACCCGCAGCGAGCTGGCGGAGAAGCTGGCGGAGGTCGGCATCGAGGCGAAAGGACAACGCCTCGCGCACCTGGTGATGCGGGCGGAGCTCGACGGGGTCATCTGCAGCGGGGTTCCACGGGGGAAGCAGATCACCTACGCGCTGGTTGAGGAGCGCGCCCCGCGTGCCCGTGAGCTCGACGCCGAAGAGGCGTTGGCGGAGCTCACGCTCCGGTACTTCAGCGGCCACGGGCCGGCCACCGAGAAGGATTTCCGCTGGTGGGCGAGCCTGACGGCGGGGGAGGCACGGCGCGGCATGGAGATGGTGGCAGGACAGCTTGAACGCTGGCAGCAGGGTGAGCGAACCTACTGGTGGATTCCGACTCACTCGGCCCGCACCTCCACACCCGAAGCCGGAACCGCCCACCTCCTTCAGGCTTACGACGAGTACGTCGTTGGCTATTCCGAAAGCCGCGGCACCATGGACGTTGCCGGAATCGCAGGAGCCGCGCCGGGGCCGCTCCTACACGTGCTCGTTTTCGATGGACAGGTGATCGCTCGCTGGCGTCGGCGGCCGGGCAGAGGCGACCCGGTCATCGAGATCGCCTTCGTGCGGGCCGTCGGCTCGGAAGAGCGGAAGGCCGTGCACGAAGCCGTCGGACGGTTCAGCACCTTCTACGGGAATGAGCCGATCGTAGCGGAACTATGACAGGCAGCAGCAGGCAGAAGAACGGGTCGCCCCCGGAGACCATCGGCCTCCGGGGGCGTTTTGCTTACGCATGCATGCGCGCTCGATCAGGCCGCTTCGACCGTCCTCAGTCCGAGCATGCGCTTGATGTGGTCCGGTAGGGGATCGCGATCCGAGAGATAGCGCAGATACGCATCCAGCTCGGGAGACGGCTTCGGCTCACGGTGCGCAGGGGTGAGCAGGAGCGCGAGGAAGCCTGCGTACGCATCCGGACTCATCGGAACTCTCTTGACCGGCGGCTTCCTCTTCATTTTTCGTCTCGCGGATTCCTGGTATTCCCCTCTTCGCCACTGAGTAGCGACCTGCTTTACGCCCATTCTTAAGCAACCCCCGTGCCGGCCGCCCGCGGAGTCGCGCCGGGTGCTGCCAAATGGACTACAAGTATCTCGGGATGAATAGCTTGCGGGTTGTCCCGGCCGTCCAGGGGCGCCTCCGCGATGTCCGCTCACGGTGACAGGGCGACGGTGGATTATGCCACTCAGGCGGGCAGATATTGCCGCCGCGCTGTGACCCCCGTGATGGACAGTCAGTCCTCAGCGGGGTTGGGCGAGAGGTGCTGGACCTCCACCGGAGTTTGCTTCCCCACCTCCTCGGCCACGATGCTACGATGGCAGTGACGTGGGTCGGCTTCGTAGCAGAGCAGGCAGGCGCGTTTGCCGCCTTTGACCACTTGCACCAGGGTGGCGAGCTGATCCTGAGCTTCCTCGGTCTCGAGGTGCTTCAGGTAGATGCGGCGCATTTCCTCATGGCGGCCGGCTCGCGCGGCGGCGCGCCCGTCTGCTGGCGTGCCCAGGCCGCGAAGCTGGAGATAGTCGATCCCGGCTTCAGCAAGGCTTGCCGCCAGCGCATTCTTCGAGAATCCGGGTCGGCGGGAGCTCGCGATCGCCCGGATGTCGACGAGGATCTGTACGCGGGCGCGCTTCAGCGCCTCGACGAAGTTGCGAACGGAGGTGCCCTCGTAGCCGATGGTCGCCAGGGTAGCTTTCATGGCGCGCGTCCTTTCCCCCGCCTTCGGCGGGTAGTTAGGTTGCGGAGTCTGAAACATGATTGGGCGGCGCAGGTCGCCGCGGCGCAAGGGTAAAAGGAAAATGACGATGGCGGAAAAGCGAGCCGAAGTGTGGCTGCGCGGCCCCGTTGAAGGGGTCCCCGATCAGTTGCAGCCGGTCGCACACGCTCTTCTTCAGGCGCTCGAGGAGGTACGCGAGCTGATGGCGGACGTGCCCGACTCCCTGCTATGGAGCCGGCCGGGGGGTGTAGCCTCAGCTGGATTCCACCTGCGCCATATGGCCGGGGTGATCGACCGGCTGTTCACCTATGCTCGCGGTGAGCAGCTGGACGAGCACCAGCTGAGGGCATTGCGCTCCGAGTCGCAGCCTCCGGAGGTGCCGGTCACTGCTGCCGAGCTCGTGGACGCGTTGCAGCTCCAGATCGAGGGCGCGGTGGAAGTGCTCCGCCACACCGATGAGGCCACGCTGTCGCAGCCGCGCGCCGTGGGGCGGAAGGCTCTCCCCTCCACCGTCCGAGGGCTCTTCTTCCACGCCGCGGAGCACGTGCAACGCCATCTTGGGCAACTTCTGGTCACCGTACGCGTGCAGACTGCTACGTCTCGCGAATAGGCGGCTTTTCGATGTATGTGATACCGGTCTGGCTCGGCATCTTCTTCGGCGCGCTGATCCTGGTCGCCGGAATCCGGCGCTATCGCCAGCGCCGGGCCGTGGCGCGGCAGCCTGCGCTGGTAGTCGACGAGGCGGCGATCCGGCAGATCATCGAGCGGGGGAGCCTGTCTACCGATGAGGAAGAACCGCTCGACGAGGTGGCGATCCGTCGGGCGGAAGAGGAGTTCTGGGCGCAGAGCGAAAAGAAGCTCTGGGACCAGAGTTGGGAAGAGCCGGAACGCTACGGCGGGTGAGGCAGCTGTAGGGGATCGTCCTGACTGGACGGCTACGTTCCTCGATCACATACTGAGACCGATTGATGCGGAACCCGCAGGTCTCCACTTTTTCCCTGAACAACCCCTGGACCATGCTCCGGAAAGGATTCAAGTCCTTTTCCTGGCGTATCGGCCTCGCCTCGATCGCCGCTTCCTCTTCCCTGCTGGCATCCCCGCTCTTCGCCCAGGTGGCCGATGCCCCACCGGACACGGTCGCGGACATCCCTGTCAACTACACCGAGGCGCTGGTCGGCAGCTACACACTGCCCGACCCGTTGACGATGGAAGATGGGAGGCCCGTACAGACCAGGGAGATGTGGTGGTCCCAGCGCCGACCGGAGCTGGTGCGGCTGTTCGAGGAGTACCAGTACGGGCGCAGCCCGGGGAGACCGAATGACATGGTCTTCCACGTGTTCGAGAGCGCGGGCTCCGCTTTCGGAGGAAGGGCGATCCGCCGGCAGGTGACGCTGTACTTCAACCGCGATCGAACCGGTCCGGATCTCGACCTGCTGATCTATCTGCCGGCGCGTGCCACCGGGCCGGTGCCGATCTTCCTCAACGTCAGCTTCTCACCGAACTCGAACGCTGTCGCGGACTCGGCCATTCGGCCCTCCGAAGTGTGGGACCGCGAGACGCGCAAGCGCGTGCCGGCCCGTCCGGGCCGAGGCTTTGGAAGGATCGATGTGCTGCCTTTCCTGGAGGCGGGCATCGGGGTGGCGACGGTCTACTACGCCGATCTGGACCCCGACTTCCCCGGCGGCGCCACACTCGGGATTCGTGGCGTCTACATGGACGAGGGGCAGGAAGAGCCCGCTCCGGACGAGTGGGGTGCCATCGCCGCCTGGTCGTGGGGACTGCGACGGGTCATGGATTACTTCGAAACCGATCCGGACATTGATCATGAGCGCGTGGCGCTCTTCGGCGCCTCGAGGGTCGGGAAAACCGTTCTCTGGACCGCCGCAAAAGATCCGCGCTTCGCGCTGGTGATCGCCAGCGCCTCCGGTGAGGGTGGCGCAGCACTCAGCCGGCGAAACTATGGCGAGACGGTTGCCCATCTGACCGCGCCTTCGCGCTATCGCTACCAGTTCGCTGGCAACTATGCGAAATATGCCGACCGCGTGAACGAGCTGCCGGTCGACGCGCACCTCCTGCTTGCGCTGATCGCCCCGCGGCCGGTGTTGCTGCAAACGGGCACGGAGGACCGCTGGTCCGACCCCAAGGGCGAGTTCCTCGCTGCCCTGGCCGCCGAGCCGGTGTTCGAGATGCTGGGGGCGAAGGGGCTCGACACCACCACGATACCGCCCCCTGGTCAACCCATCCTCAACACCCTGGGATTCCTCATTCACGAAGGCGGACACGGACCGGCCCCTGCCGACTGGCCGATCTTCCTCGAGTTCGTGAAGAAGCACTTCTTCGCCTCGGATTCTTCTCCGAATGAGGGGGCCGCGAGCCAGTAGGGTTTCGGGCGGTCGACGGTGGGGCGGCCTCGTGGCTTACGGGGTGGGGCGCGGTGGCGGGAGGCCAACCGAGCAATCGTAGATGCAAGCACTCTTCATCGGCGGTACCGGGATTATCAGCTCCGCCTGCTCGGCGCTCGCCGTAGAGCGCGGGATCGACCTCACCTTGCTGAATCGCGGGACTTCGATTCGCCCCGCACCTGCCGGTGCCCGCGTGGCGCGGGCGGACATTCGCGACCGTCAGGCGGTGCGGGAAGCGCTGGGGAGCAAGGAGTTCGACGTCGTAGTCCAATGGGTGGCGTACACCGCTGACGAAGTCGAGCGCGACTTGGAGCTGTTCAGGGGACGGACCGGTCAATACGTCTTCATCAGCTCGGCCTCTGTGTACCAGACCCCGCCGGAGCGACTGCCTGTCACCGAATCCACGCCGCTCGACAACCCCTACTGGCAGTATTCCCGCGACAAGATCGCCTGCGAGGAGAGGCTCGTCCGTGCACATCGGGAAGAGGGCTTTCCCGTGACCATCGTGCGGCCGTCGCACACCTACGATCGCACCAAGCCTCCCATCCGCGGCGGCTACACCATGATCGACCGGATGCGTCGCGGGATGCCGGTGGTGATCGCCGGAGACGGGACGTCCATCTGGCCGGTTTTGCACCACGCCGATTTCGCCAGAGGGTTCGTGGGGCTGATGGGGCGTTCGGAGGCGATCGGGGAGGCATTTCACATCACCTCCGAGGAGCTGATCACCTGGAACCAGATCTACGCCGCGATCGCTCGAGCGGCCGGGGTCGAGCTGGACGCGGTTCACGTCCCCTCCGAGTGGATCGCCCGCTTCGATCCCGAGTGGGGTGCGAGCCTGCTTGGTGACAAGGCCCACAGCATGATCTTCGACAACTCCAAGATCCGCTCGCTGGTGTCAGACTTTTCGCCTTCAATACCGTTCTCTCACGGGGCCGAGGAGATCATCGCCTGGTTCGACGGGGACCCGGCCCGGCGGCAGGTGGATGCCGCCTTCGATGCTCGCCTCGACGCCATCATCGCCACCTGTGCAGTGCCATCCGGACGGGCTGGCGACGCGACCACCATCTCGACCGCATGAGCATCTCGCTCGCCATCGCTCGCGAGGCACGACGCCGCGCAAGCGAAGTGCTAAGCCAGGCGGGTGTCGTTCTTTCCCCCGCCGAGCGCGAGGCGATCGAGGTCGCCGATTTCGGCCTCGATGAGCTGGAGGTTACCGGCCTGCAGCTTGTTACCTACGTCAACAACCAGCGCTACTGTGCCAAGGAGCTGGTGCTGTTTCCGGGCCAGACGTGCCCTGAGCACCGGCACCCCCCGTCGAATGGCGACCCGGGAAAGATGGAGACGTTTCGATGCCGGTGGGGGAGCGTCTGGCTGTACGTCGAGGGCCCCTCGACCGGGGAGTTGCGCGGCCCGGGGCCGCCGCCTGGATCGCGGGAACATTACACCGTCTTCCATGAGATCGAGCTGAAGCCCGGCGAGCAGTACACCATTCCGCCGAACACACTGCACTGGTTTCGTGCCGGGCCCGAGGGCGCCGTGGTGTCGGAGTTCTCCAGCACCAGCCGCGATGTGCTGGACGTATTCACCGACCCGCGCATTGTGCGTCAGCCGAGGATCGTACAGGAGGGATGAGTGGTGCGCCTGTTGGCCCCGCTTGCTGTCATGGCGCTGATGGCGTGCAATGGGACCCGACCGCTCGGCCCGACGGTCGAAGTGCCGCTCGGGGAGAGTTTCTCTCTCCAAATCGGACAGACGGCGCGGGTAACCGAGAGCGACCTGCGGATCCGGTTCGAACAGGTCGCAGAGGATTCGCGCTGCCCCACCGACGTTCAGTGCGTGTGGGCAGGGAACGCCCGGGTCGCGCTGGTCGTTGCCCTGGGAGCGGACCGGCGTGAGCTGGAGGTCAACACGGGCGTCGATCCTCGGGCCGTGGAGGTGGACGGCTACTCGCTCAGGCTGGAGGACCTGCGGCCGCACCCCTCTACCCGCCGGGGGATTCCGCGAGGGGGCTACACTGCCACGCTGGTGGTGAGCCAAGCCCTTCCCGACGCCCGTTGAACGTCGGACGGTTCACGCCATCGAGGTCGCTTCAGGGTGCGATCTCGTGGAAGGTGACTCCTTCCCCTTTCTCGACCGCGGTGCGTAGCGACCACTCGCTCTCGAAGAGGAGCAGCGGCCGCTCCCGTGAGTCGTAGACCAGCGTCCGGCCAATCCCGGCGGCCAACTGATCGATGACGGCTCGCGGCCCCTCCACCCAGCGGGCGTACCGGTAGGGTAGAAACTCCAGCTTTCCGGTCACGCCGTACTCGTGCTCCAGCCGGTGGAGGAGCACGTCGAACTGCAGCATCCCCACCGCTCCCACGATCGGCGCCGGGCCCGCGATGGACTCCTGGTAGAACACCTGCGCCGCCCCTTCCTCCGAAAGTTGCTGCAGGCCGGTATCCAGCTGCTTCCTCCGCAGCGGATCCCCGATGCGTATGCGCGCGAAGTGCTCCGGGCTGAAGCGAGGGATGTCGCTGTACTCCAGGTCCCCATCAGCGGAGAGGGTGTCGCCGATCCTCAGCGTGCCGCGATCGTGGATCCCGACGACGTCCCCCGGCCACGCCTCCTCGATCAGCGTCCGATCGCGCGCGAGGAATTGGGTCGGTGCCGCCAGGCGAATCGTCTTCCCGCTGCGGACGTGCCGCACCTGCATGCCGGCTTCGAAGCGCCCCGAGCACACGCGCACGAAGGCGATCCGGTCGCGGTGCTTCGGGTCCATGTTCGCCTGGATCTTGAACACGAACCCGGTGAAGCGCTCGTTGACGGGGTCCACGGGTCCCTGAGTCGATTCCCGGGGCAGGGGTGGTGGGGCGAGGTCCAGGAACGACCGGAGGAAGGGCTCCACGCCGAAGTTGGTGAGAGCACTCCCGAAGTAGGCGGGGGAGACCTCTCCTGCTTCGAAGGCTTCCCGCGAGAACTCCTCGCCCGCCATGTCGAGGAGCTCGATCTCCTCCCGCAGGCGGGCGAGCGCCACCGCCCCGATCAACTCTTCCACGGCCGGATCATCCAGGTCTGCCACCCGAGTGGCCGCGCGGCGGGCGCCGTGGTCGGTGCCCTTCTCGAAGAGGTGAATCCGCTTGTCCAGCCGGTCGTATACGCCCACCAGCCGCTCCCCCTCCAGGATCGGCCAGGTGATAGGGTAGCAGCGCAACCCGAGGTCCCGCTCCACGTCGTCGAGCAGCTGCAGCGGCTCCATGCCGGCGCGATCGCATTTGTTGACGAAGGTGAAGATGGGCGTGCGTCTGCGATGGCAGACCTGGAAGAGCTGCCGCGTCCGCTCCTCGACGCCTTTGCGATTGTCAAGCAGCATGACCGCGCTGTCGGCGGCCATGAGCGTTCGGTAGGTGTCCTCGGAGAAGTCGGCGTGCCCGGGCGTGTCCAGCAGATTGATCTGCCGGCCGTCGTACTCGAACTGGAGCACGGAAGAGGTCACCGAGATGCCTCTCTCCTGCTCCATCTTCATCCAGTCGCTCGTGGCGTGGCGCTCGGTGCGGCGCGCCTTCACGCTTCCCGCCAGGTGGATGGCTCCACCGTAGAGCAGGAGCTTCTCCGTGAGGGTCGTCTTCCCCGCGTCCGGGTGGCTGATAATCGCAAAGGTCCGCCGGCGGCGGACCTCTTCCGCAAGTTTGTTCATCGCCTCGCAGTGTACGGCATTCCCGGCCCTTACCCGGGTAATCACAGAAACTTAAATGCCGCCGGTGATGCACTCAACCGCGTGCCGACTTGTGTGCTCCCGAGCCGCCGGGCATCTTCCGCCGCACGCGATTGGTTTCTCCTACCCGACGTGACGGATGAGGCGGATCACGGCGGCCCTGCTGGCCGCGTATACAGTCACTGCAGCAATGCCGGTGGCGCGCGCCGCCGCGCAGCAGACACCGATCCCGCTGGATACAGTGCGGGTGACCATTGCTTCCATGGCGTCCGCCGAGATGGCAACCTCCACGCGCTCGGTGGAGATCGTGACGGCGGAGCAGATCCGTGCGCTGCCGGTCCGCAGCGTCGCTGATGCGTTGCAGTGGGTGATGGGGGTGGACGTGATGCCCCGCTCGCCGGCGCTGGTCGACGTGGGTATGCGTGGCTCCACCTTCGAGCAGGTTCTGGTGATGGTCGACGGGGTCCGGGTGAGCGATGCGCAGACGGGCCACTTCGACCTGGATCTGGCGGTGCCGCTGGACCAGATCGAGCGCATCGAGGTCCTGCGAGGCCCGGCCGCCACTCTTCACGGCGCGGACGCCGTGGGTGGGGTGATCAACGTGGTCACCCGTGGGGGAGGGAATAGTCGGGTGCGACTCGAGACGGGCAGCTTCGGTACGGCCGGGGCGACCCTTGCGCATACGCTGTCGGCCGGGTCGGCGAGGCTCGATCTCGGAGTGGATCTGCGGCGCTCGGATGGCCATCGCTCAGGCACCGACTTCCAGACTGCGCAAACGCGTGCGGCGCTTAGCGCGCCGGTGGGGGACCGGACGCTCAGCGCGGCCGTGGCGTGGGCCGGGCGGGATTTCGGAGCGAACGGCTTCTATGGATCGAACCCGAGCTGGGATGAGTTCGAGAAGACGCGTGCCGCTACCGCCTCCATCTCCCTGCGGCCCGCGCCATACGCGCGCTTCTCGCTGGAGCCGGTACTGAGCTATCGGCGACACGACGACGACTTCGTCCTCCGCCGCGACGACCCTGCCTACTACCGGAACCAGCACACGACCGACCAACTGGGAGGAAGGCTGACCGCGCGCTATCAAGCGGGGCGATGGCTACGCCTCGCGGCGGGGGGAGAGGCGCAGCACGACCGGTTGGACAGCCAGAGCCTGGGAGACCGGGCCGAAGACCACGCGGCGCTGCTGGCCGAGCTGGCCGCAGGACGAGTCGGTCTGGTAACGGCGACGGCGGGAGCGCGGCTCGACTGGCACGAGCGTCACGGAAGGTTCTTTTCGCCCAGCGTCGCCCTCGCCTGGTGGCCGGTTGCAGACGTACGTCTGCGGACCTCGCTGGGCCGGGCCTTGCGCACTCCGACCTGGACCGAGCGCTACTACCGGGACCCCGCCAACGAAGGGAGTCCCGACCTCTCGCCCGAGCGCTCATGGAGCGCCGAGCTGGGAGCCGATGCGACGCTCGCGCCGGGATTGCGCGTCGGCTTCGCCGTATTCGAGCGTCGCGCGGACGATCTGATCGACTGGGCGCGGGCGCTCGGCTCGGAGGAGGTGTGGAGGACCCGAAACGTGAAAAGCGCCCGCTTCCGCGGCCTGGAGGCCGAGCTGACCTGGGTCGATGGTCTGGGCACCCGCTGGGCCGCCCACGGGAGCTGGCTGTCCGTGCGCTCGTCCACTCCCGAGCAGGTCGAGTCCAAGTATGCGCTGCGCCCGCTGACAGAGAACGTCACTGTGGGGGCAGATCGACCAGTGGGCGGCGGGCTGGGAATCGGGTTGCGGGCGACGCGAGCCCGTCGGGTCGGCGAGGAGGCATACATCCGCGCGGATGCTCGCGCCTGGTACGAGCACGAGCGTTTCCGGCTCTACGTGGACCTGCACAACCTCGGCGACGCGAGCTACCTGGACGTCGCACAGACGCGGGCGCCCGGGCGAGCGCTCATGGTGGGGATCGAGTGGCAGGGGTAGGCCGGGGCTCGCCAGCATTCCGTAGGCCTGCCGGTTGCGGCCAAAACGAACAGCGTTGACGGAGATTCGGGGCCCCGGTAATATGCGCCGGCCGTTCCGCGACGGATCCCGCCGCCGTCGATCCCGGTCGGCTTCTGCACCGGTCCCACACCGGCGTTCGCACCCGCGCCCACCGCACCGGCGCTCGCGGCCACGGCCCCGATACCCTGCGATCAACCCCACACCGGCTTGCCAGCCCGGAGATCGCCATGCCCGCACCCTTCCGCCGGCTCACCCTGGAAGAGTTCACCGCCGTTCTCGATCGCTTCCCGTTCACCCGCCGCATCAACTCGGTGCACATGCACCATACCTGGCGCCCCAACCACGCCCAGTACCGCGGTCACGAATCGATCGTGGCGATGTGGCGCTTCCATACCGAGCACAACGGTTGGAGCGACATCGCGCAGCACATCACCATCGCGCCTGACGGGTCCATCTGGACCGGGCGCGACTGGAACCGTGCCCCGGCCAGCGCCGCCGGCCACAACGGGAACTCCCGCGCCGGACCCTTCATGTTCGAGCTGATCGGCGACTTCGACGTCGGCCGCGACGACTGGGGGGGCGAGCAGAAGCGCGTGGCGCTGGAAGTGATCGCGAGCGTGCAGAAGAAATTCGATCTGCCCCCGGAGTCGCTGCGCTTCCACAATCAGATGGGTCCCAAAACCTGCCCCGGGAGCGCGATCGACTACCCGCAGACGGTGGAGGAGGTGCGGGCCCTGCACGGGGAGGAGCGCGAATGGCCGAAGCCGCTCGTGGCGAAGGAGCCGGTTCGCTTCCCCGGAGTGATCCTGGAGTCGCGCCTTCCCTTCGAGACGGCCGTGCAGCGGGCGGTCGACGCGCTGCAGGGGGGCGGTGCCCGCGAGAGTCTCGCTCCGCCGGAGGAGGCGGACGCCGAGCCCGGCGAGACGTCGATGTCGCTCGACGAGATCGCCCTCCACATCGGGCAGGAGAACGCCATCCTGCCGTCTCCCCGCGCTCAGCGCGCTTCGGACCGCGATCGCTTCACCGCGCCGGTCCGCGCTGGGATGCGTCCACACGTGATCAACCTGGATCGTGGACGCTTCTCCTCGCAGGGACTCTACGCCACCTCGCCACAGGACGTGGACGCCCTCTTCGCGGAGGAGCTGGAGAGCGCCGCGCGGGAGGCCGAGCGCGCCGGCGAGAAGCTACGGGTGATGTTCTACGCACACGGCGGCCTCGTGGCCGAGAGCGACGGTCTATGGATGGCGCACCTCGCCGCCCCGTGGTGGCGGCAGAATCACATCTACCCGGTGTACTTCGTCTGGGAAACCGGGCTGCTGCCGCAGCTTCGCCAGGTGCTCTTCGGGCCCGGCCCGGTCACCCGGCCGCGCGGGGTGATCGAGGAGACCTGGGACAACGCGGTGGAAGCTGCCGCGCGCGCCATGCGGCTGCCGATGGACATCTGGTCCAATATGAAGCGCAGCGCGGCGGCCGGCACGCTGGCCGGTGGTGGAGCGCTGCGGGTGGCGGAGTTGCTCAGCGACTTCTGCGAACAGCACGCCGACGAGGTGGAGCTGCACGCGGTCGGACACAGTGCCGGCTCCATCTTCCACTCCTACTTCCTCCCCAAGGCGCTGGAGCTCAGCGTTCCTCCCTTCCGCTCGGTCACCTTTCTCGCCCCCGCCATCCGGGTCGATGCGTTCCACGCTCGTCTGGCGCCACACCTGGGCAAGGGAATCGAGCGGATGACCATCTACACGATGAGCAAGGACTGGGAGCTGGAGGATTCCTGCATGGGGATCTAC
The DNA here is from genome assembly GCA_036375715.1 of Longimicrobiaceae bacterium. Lineage (NCBI taxonomy): Bacteria > Pseudomonadati > Gemmatimonadota > Longimicrobiia > Longimicrobiales > Longimicrobiaceae > Longimicrobiaceae bacterium. The sequence goes on from DASVBS010000026.1 coordinate 59,725, forward strand.
CGCAAGTCCCTGCTCTATCTCATCCGCAACGCGCTGGAGCCGCAAGAGGAGGACGAGCTCTCGAACCCGATCGGGCGACCGACGGAGGGGATCCCGATCCTGGGCCTGGAGGAAAGCCTCAGGGAGGATGCTGAGCTGCGCCGGATCTTCGGCCTCGGCGGGACCAGGAGCGAGCACGGGGAGATCGTCTGGTCCGTTTCGGTGGCGACCGATGGAGTCCGGGCGAGCCAATCGCGCACTCACGGGGGATTCGACAACGACCCGGCCACCATGCTCGGCGTGGCCGCCCGGGTTCTCGGGCGCGACGATACCGAAGGGCTCGAGCCCCTGCCACAGGCAATGATCGAGGCCAAGTCACGCTCGCTGGGTGATGCGGCGGAGATCGACCTGCTACCGGGAGCAGCGTTCTTTGTTCAGGCACTCACACCGGTTGCGGAAGAGCTTCCTTTCGCCACTCCGGGAACGCTTCCTTTCCCCGAGCCGATCACCCTTCCGGAGCGGATTGGCCCGTCGGTCGGATCTCGTCGGGCACTCTGCGTGGGAATCAATCAGTATGTCGGCTCTCCCCTGAACGGCTGCGTCGCGGACGCGCGAACCTGGGGGAAGGCGCTTACGGACCTCGGATTCGAAGTCGACTACCTGACGGACGCCGAAGCCACGCGGCGCGGGATCCTGACGCGCCTGCGCGAGCTGATCAGCGCCAGCCGACCCGGGGACGTGATCGTCTTCCAGTACGCGGGGCACGGTACTGCGCTGGCCGACCTCGACGGGGACGAACCGGATGGCAAGGACGAGGCGCTCTGCCCGGTCGACTACGAGTCCGGCGCCTACATCATCGACGATGACCTGGCGGAGGTGTGGGACCTGATCCCCGCGGGCGTGAACGTCACCTGCTTCATGGATTGCTGCCATTCCGGAACGATCAACCGGGTCGTCGGCGGCACGCCCTACCCGAGCGACGGAGGGTCCAGGCGGCCACGGTACATCGCGGCGACACCGGAGATGCAGGCGGCGCACGCGGAGTTCCGCCGCCGCGAGCGCTCGCCGGGGCGCCGGAGCGCCGGCCGGAACGTCATGCGGGAAGTATCGTTCTCCGCCTGCCTGGCTCGTGAGGTGGCCTGGGAGAATGAAGGGCAGGGTGATTTCACGCGCCGGGCGGCGAGACTCCTGGCCTCCTCGGCCGGACAGCGGTGGACGAATGAGGAGTTTCACCGTCGCGTCGTCGACGCATTCGGTCCCGACCGCGTGCAGACCCCGGAGCTGAACTGCGCCGACCGTCTCCGCAGCGCTCTCCTCTTGATGCCATGAGCACCAGCGGCGAGCCGCTCGTCCCCTCCACACCCGAAGCCAGCGCCGCGGCGGCACAGACTCGGGAGCAGTCCGGCTATCCGGAGGAACTGGAACAGGCGCCGCGGACGTTCCCGGGGGAGGGTATCTACTACCGCATCGACCCCGCCATCACGCGGGCCATTTACACGGTGCCGTACGAGCGAAAGGCAGACGACCCGCTCTATCGGCCGCTACGCATCTTCACACGGGACCCCGGGGGATCAACGCTGGAGGGGGCCGTGGCGCTCGTGAATGTTCCGTACGAGCCGCTACTTCCCGGCCCGGTGGGCCAGCTGTTCGAGGTGGACGACTACGACAGCGCGATCGATGACCGCTATCTGCCGCAGGTCGACCTGGAATCCCCCCGCGAGCTGATCCAGGACGGTCGCAAGCCCTCACCCTCGGACTTCCGCTTTCACCAGCAGATGGTGTACGCCGTCTGCAGCACGGTATACCACGCCTTCCGTAAGGCCCTGGGGCGCCACCTCGCCTGGGGGTTCGACCCCAGGCGAGGGGGGCAGGGAGAGACCTCCATCTCGCGCCTGCGCATCCGTCCACACGCCTTCCTGGGATCCAACGCCTACTACGACGAGGTGCGGGGCGAGATCGCCTTCGGCTACTACCCGGCGGACCGCGATGTAGTGGGCCGCAACCTCCCGGGCGAGATCATCTTCACCTGCCTCTCGCACGACGTGGTGGTGCACGAGGTCACACACGCCCTGCTCGACGGGCTGCGGGCTCACTTCAGCCTTCCCACCGGCCCCGACGTCCTTGCCTTTCACGAGGGGTTTGCCGATCTCGTCGCCATCTTCCAGCACTTCAGCTACCGGGAGGTGGTGCTGGCTGCGATTCGCGAGTCCCGCGGGCAGCTCGACCGGGCACGGCTGCTCACGGATCTGGCCACACAGTTCGGCCACACGACGGGACGTGGGCAGGCGCTGCGCAGTGCGGTGAAGATCAACGCACATGGCGACATCGTTGCCCCGCGCTACGATCCGAACCTGCCCCCCCACGAGCTGGGGTCCGTGCTGGTGTCCGCCGTCTTCCAGGCCTTCACCACCATATATAGGCGAAAGACCGAGCGGTACGTGCGGCTCGCCACGGGCGGGTCGACGCAGCTACAGCAGGAGATGTCGACGGAACTGACGGAGATCCTGGCGGACCAGGCGAGCAAGCTCGCCAACCAGTTCCTGACCCTGTGCGTGCGGGCGATCGACTACTGCCCGCCAATCGACGTCGAATTGGGTGAGTATCTGCGGGCCGTGCTCACGGCCGACCACGACCTCGTGCCGGACGACCCCTGGGCCTACCGGGAGTCCTGGATCGACGCCTTCCGCAACCACGGCATCTACCCGAGCGGGGCCAGCAGCCTCTTCGAGGACGCGCTACGCTGGTTGCCTCCGGAGCATGTCATCCCCGATGTGGAGGCGCTGAACTTCGCGTCGTTGCGGTTCCAGGGCGACCCCGCGCGCGCCGCCGACGCGGAGGAGCTGCGCAGGCAGGCGGCGGCGCTGGGAGACGTGGTCTCCCGGCCGGAGTTCATGGACCATTTCGGGCTCGTGCCGCCGGGATCGGTCCCCGGGGAGGAGATCGACATCCCCGTCGTCCACTCCATTCGCTCGTCCCGGCGCGTCGGCCCTCAGGGGCAGGTCGTCTTCGATCTGGTTGCCGAGGTAACGCAGCGGCGCACCGTGATTCGGAACGGGGAGCGGTTCACCTTCTACGGCGGCGCAACCATCATCCTCGGGCCCGACGGAGATTTCCGTTACGTCATCGGGAAGGGGGTGCTCAACGACAAGCGGCTCGAGGAGCAGATGGAATTCACCCGCGGGAAGGGTACCGAGTACTGGCAGCTGACGGCGGACGGGGAGTGGAGGCCCCGGCTCCAGCCGTTCCGCGCCATCCATCGAGGGAGGGGAGAGCGGGGGTAGGGATCTGGGGAGCGGCATTCAGGAGGAATAATACGCGGCGTTCTCGTCGATGTAGCCGTGCGTGAGATCGCAGCCGAAAGCCGTCGCGGTGCCGTCTCCCATCTGCAGGTCCACCTCGATCTCCACCGGATCGCCGGACAGCTTCCGGCGTAGCGCCTCCTCGTCGTAATCGACGCGAGCCCCTCCGCGGAAAACCACCGTGCCGTTGATGCGAATCTCCGTCCGGGCGGGGTCCTGCTCCACGTCGAGGCACTTTCCCACTGCCATCATGACCCGACCGGTATTCGGGTCGGCCCCATAGGCCATGGTCTTCACCAGAGGGGAGTTGATGATCGATTTGGCCACCCGCCGGGCCTGATCCCGGGTCGCGGCGCCCCGAACGACCGCACGCAGGAGCTTCGTCGCGCCCTCCCCGTCGCGGGCGAGCATCTCGGCGAAGCGGATGCACCCCTGGCGGAGGGCATGGCCGAACTCCCGCTCATCGACCTCTCCGGCGAGACCGTTTGCCATCAACACACACGTGTCGGACGTGCTCGTATCCGAATCGACCGAGAGCATGTTGAACGAGTCGTCGACGGCCGCTCGCAGTAGCGGGTCGAGCCGCTCGGCCGGAATGCGGGCGTCGGTGAAGATGTAGACCAGCATGGTCGCCAGGTTTGGCTCGATCATCCCCGACCCCTTCCCCACCCAGGTGATCACCACGTCTCCCAGGCTGAGCGAGAGAGCCTTGGGGTAGGTGTCGGTGGTCATGATCCCTTCCGCCCCCACCAGCGGGTCGTCGCACAACTCGGCGGACATTCCCACCAGGGCCGCCTCGATCCGCTCGATCGGCAGCTGACGACCGATCACGCCGGTGGAGCTCATCAACACCTCGTCCGCCGGCACGCCCAGCTCGACCGACGCCGCGATCCCCATGCGCCGCGCGTTGAGGATGCCGATCTCGCCCGTCCCCACGTTGCTCACCTTGCTGTTCACCACCACGCCGCTGAGTCGCCCCCGGCGGATGATCTCCCGGCCGACGATGATGGGCGCGCCCGGGAAGCGGTTGCGGGTGAAGACCGCGGCTGCGGCGGCCGGAACTGCCGAGCGGAAGAGCGCGAGATCGTAGCCGGTCGGCTTCAAACCGCAATTGCGGCTGGCGCAGGTGAAGCCCCGGGGGAATCGCGGGCGCTCGTGAAAGATCATGGGTGCGAGCGTGCGTCTGTCTAAGAAGGTCAGCGTTCGAGGTACTGGCGGAACCACGCGATCGTGCGCGGCCAGGCGGCGCGTGCAGCCTCCAGGTTGGCCCCCTCCTGGCCTCCTTGCTGCCGCAGGAAGCCGTGCCCCGCTCCCGGGTAAATCTCGGTCTCGAACGTCTTGCCAGCCGCGGCCAACGCCTCTGCGGCCGGATCGATCGTCGCGTTGACCCGCGCGTCCTCCGATCCGTAGAGGCCGAGCACCGGAGCCTGGACGCTGTCGAGCGCCGCGGGGTCGGGCGAGCTGCCGTAGTAGACCACCGCCGCGTCGAGATCCGGCGCGTGGACGGCGTGCGCGAACGAGGTGCCGCCGCCCCAGCAGAAGCCGACGATGCCGTAGCGGTCGGTCGCGGCGGGAAGCGCCACGCCGTAGTCGGCGACGGCATCGAGCCGGCGCTGAATGTCAGCCGGCTGCAGCGTGCGGATCGCCGCCCGGGCGGCCTCCGGATCGGCCCCGTCCGGCCCGTCGGGCACGCCGTGGCCGGTGAGCAGGTCGGGCGCGATGGCGATGAAGCCGTCCGCGGCGAGCTGGTCCGCCACCGCCCGGATCCAGTTGCTCAACCCGAAGATCTCGTGCACGACCAGCACGACCGGGGCAGGGGTGTTCCGCTCGGGATAGACGACCCACGCTCGCACGCTGTCGCCATCGCCGGCGGGGATCATCACCCATTCACCGTGCCTCGGCGATGCGGCGAGCCGGTCGTTTGCCCCCTCGGCGTCCGGCGGCAGGGAGGGATCCTGCGGCGCCGCGGCAGCGGCGGGCTCCTGTGTGTGGCCGACGTGGTCTTCGCCCGCCCGCGCGTTGTCCGCGCAGGCCGCAGCGAACGGAAGGAGCAGCAGTGCGAGTGGGATTCGGTGGTAACGCATCGGGGCCTCGCAATCAGGGGTGAGCAGGGGAGGAATGATAGAAGCGGAGAAACCCATGGGCTAGAGATGGGGATGCGGGAAGGGTTGAGATTCTGGCGGAAGGGACACCGCGGGAATCGAAAAGTGCGCGAAAGGTTAATAGGAGCAGTCCGGAGTGGGGGAAGGAACCAGAAGCCAGGAGTCAGGAGCCAGAAGGGAAGCGAGAAGCTAGAAGCTAGAAGTTTTGAGTCGCAGGCCCCGAGCTGTCCGCTTCCCGGCCTTCTGCCTTCTGCCTTCTGGCTCCCTGGCTTCCGACCCCTGAACCCTTGCTACCGGCTCCCAACTTCCCCCGCAAGTCTTCTAGCTTCTAGCTTCTAACTTCTAACTTCTCAACCCCAACTCCCGACTACATGCCTTCTTCCACTATACCCGCCGAAATCGGCCCGAGCGAAGACGAGCAGCGCCTGCGCATCGAGTGGCGCGACGGACACGTCTCCGAATACGAGTCGCACTACCTGCGACTGAACTGTCCCTGCGCGGGATGCGTGGAGGAGATGACCGGGCGCCGTCTGCTGGACCCGGCCACGGTCAGCGCGAGCGTCTATCCTCTGGAGATCGAATACGTCGGACGATACGCGCTTCGCTTCCGCTGGAGCGACGGCCATTCCACTGGCATCTACCCGTTCGAGATGCTGCGCTCGCTCTGTCGCTGCGCGAGCTGCATGGGCGCCGACTGAGGATCCTTGGCGGCAGCCGGCAGCGTGGCGTAGCTTGCACTCCGTCTCGCAGTCTCTCATCGCAACGCCGGGAGGGAAGATGGAGTACAGGACCTTCGGTCGACTCGGCTGGCAGGTCAGCGAGGTCGGCTATGGGATGTGGGGCATGGGGGGATGGACCGGCTCCGACGACGAGCAGTCGCGGGCATCCCTGGATGAGGCGGTGGCACGCGGGTGCAACTTCTTCGACACCGCCTGGGCCTACGGAGAGGGTCACAGCGAACGCCTGCTCGGCGAGCTGGTGCGGCGCCATCCCGACCGCCGCCTCTACACCGCGACCAAGATTCCCCCGAAGAACCGGGCGTGGCCGTCCCGCCGAGGCTACGAGCTGGACGACGTCTTTCCCCCGGACTACATCCGTGAGTACGCCGAGAAGAGCCTGGAGAATCTCGGCACCGAGAGCATCGACCTGCTGCAGTTCCATGTGTGGGAGGATGCCTGGGCGCACGACGAGCGCTGGCAACGAGCCATGGGCGACCTCCGCGACGAAGGGCTCGTCCACGGTGTGGGGATCAGCCTGAACCGGTGGGAGCCGTGGAACGGCCTGGAGACGATCCGGACCGGCCACATCGATGCCGTGCAGGTGATCTACAACATCTTCGATCAGGCGCCGGAAGACGAGCTCTTCCCCCTCTGCCGGGAGCTGAACATTGCGGTGATCGCCCGCGTCCCCTTTGACGAGGGCACCCTGACGGGTACGCTGACGCGCGAATCGACCTGGCCCGATGGTGACTGGCGAAACATCTACTTCGGCCCGGAGAACCTCGGCTCCAGCGTGGACCGGGCGGAGGCGCTACGCCCCGACATTCCTGAGGGGATGACCATGCCCGAGCTGGCCCTGCGGTTCATCCTCAGCAATCCCGACGTTTCCACCGTCATCCCGGGGATGCGTAAGCTCGAGCACGTCCGCGCCAACACCGCGGTCAGCGGCGGGCGCCCCCTAACGCCCGAGGTAATCGAGCGGATGCGGCGCCATCGCTGGGACCGCGAGCCAACGGAGTGGTCGCAGTAGGAAGAAGCTAGAAGCTGGAAGCTAGACTTCTCTGTTCTGGTGACCGAGAGATCATTCTAGCTCCTCGCTTTCCGAGACGATCTGGACCCAATGGTGGCTTGGGAGGCGCTCGTTGATCCTTCACGGGCGACCGCCAAATGGCCGGCTCAGAGTGCGCCCGTAA
>DASVBS010000027.1 GCA_036375715.1 Longimicrobiaceae bacterium
GGACCGGTCTACGTCGGGCAACTTAGCGAGCAAGAAAAGGTTATCCGCCGGCTGCACGACCGGAGAAGCGCACACCCTCACAGGTGTGGACTGTTACCTATGTGTCCGGTCTAAAGTGTTAACCATGTGGCCGGTCGTTCACGTTACCCTGATGGATACAAATGAGAGTTCATGGTGTATGGCTACGGGGCTATCCGGCTATCGTGTCAGGACCACCCCGTCCCGACGGATAACGGATAACGGTTAACGGATAACCCAGACCGATAGCCTCCCACCTGAACGAGACATCCAATGCGACATCTGCAATTGATTGCTGGCGACGGTGGCGCGGTGGCCGCGGCTGGCGGGGCGAACAGGCCCGACGACGTGGAGCTGCTGGACGCTTACTCGCGCGCCGTGGTGGCCGCGGTGGAGCGCGTGGGTCCCGCCGTCGTCCGCGTGGACGTTGAGGCGGCGGCCCCTGGCCCCGGTCGACGACCCGGGCGGCGGGACCGAGCGGTGCAGAGCCACGGATCGGGTTTCATCTTCACCCCGGACGGCTTGGTGCTCACCAACAGCCACGTCGTTCGCCACGCCCGGCGCGTCTCCGTTGAGCTCGAGGGCGGACGTCAATCGGTCGCCTCCGTGATCGGCGATGACCCCGCGACCGACCTGGCGGTGCTGCGGATCGACGGCTCGCGCTTGCCCTACGTCGAGTTCGGCAACTCGCGCAACCTGCGCGTGGGGCAGCTGGTGATCGCCATCGGCAACCCGCTCGGCTTCCAGAGCACCGTGACGGCCGGGGTAGTGAGCGCGGTGGGACGGTCCTTCCGGACCGAGATCGGGCGGCTGCTCGACGACATCATCCAGACCGATGCGGCCCTGAACCCCGGGAACTCCGGTGGTCCGCTGGTGGACTCCGGCGGCCGGGTGGTGGGGGTCAACACGGCTGTGATCGCGCGGGCACAGGGGATCTGCCTGGCGGTGGGGATCAACACCGCCGAATGGGTGGCCAGCCGGTTGATCCAGAATGGCCGGATCCGCCGCGCCTCGATCGGCGTGGCCGGACAGAACGTGGCGCTCGAGTCCGCGGCCGCGCGTGCGCTGGGGATGCCCGGTGGCGGCGGTGTACTGGTGCTCACCGTCGAGACAGGTAGCCCTGCTGCCCAGGCGGGTCTGGCGGAGGGGGACGTGGTGATCGCGCTCGACGGTGAGCCTGTCGGCGGCATCGACGGGCTGCATCGCCTGCTCGACGAGGAACGCATCGGCGTACCGGTCGTTCTCGGGGTATTGCGCGGGGGCAGTCGAATCGACGTGGTGGTGGTGCCGCGGGAGGCGTGATGGCGGCTTCGGGTCGGGACCTGGATGGATGTTATCCGTTATCCGTTATCCGTTATCAGTCGGGAGTGTTGGTCTTGTCTCGGGCGCGGCCGCCCTGCCGAGAAATCTCCAAACCCGGTCCGGACCGATAGCTGATCGCCGATAGGCGATAGTCGACGGCCATCACCATGCAGAAACCGACTCTAGCAGCCGAAACCCGTCTGGCCTGCGCCGTCCCTGTCTGGGCGGGACGGTTCTACCTGCGGCACCTGGGGCTGGTGGTGGGAATCTCGCTGATTCCCGCGGCGCAGCGCGCAGTGAGCCAGCTCTGGGCGGCGCAGGCTCCCCTGGCCTCCGGCGCTATCGGGGAGCTGGTGACGGCGGCCGCGCGGGTGGCCCTGTTCGTCCTCGTATTCCGCCTGGCGATCACCGGGGAGGAGCGGCTGCGCGGACTGGATGGTCGTGAGGGGATGCGGCGTATCGGTCACTTTGCGCGGGGGCACTGGCGCAGCCTGATCGTGCAGCTCGTCCTCTTCGTCCTCGTCTTCATCGTCTTCGACCGCATTCCAGATGCGGTGATTGCTCCGCGGGTACCGGAATCTGCTCGCCCTGTCTACTGGGCTGTTCTCCTGTTCATCAAGAACCCCACCATCATCGCCTTCACGCTGATCTGGGAGATCGGAATCCTGCGCCAGATGCTGCTCATACCGGCTCTTCCCCCCGCAGCACCTCATACCCCGACACGATATCCAGCAACTCGGTAGTGATCGCGCTCTGCCGCAGCTGGTTGAGCTCTCCCCGCAGCTCGACCAGCCGGTCGTCTATGCTCCGCTCCGCGGAGTGCATCGCCGCCCGGCGCGCCGCGTGTTCGCTGGCCATCGACTCGGCAACCGCGCGATGTAGCGTCACGAACAGGTACTCGCGGACCACAGCGGCAAACAGAGTCTCCCAATCGGTCGACAGCGCGGGAACCGCCCTTGGTCGCCAGGGTGCGCTGGCAAGCGCACGCAGATAGGCCACCGGAATCGGGAGCAGTACCTCGGTGTGCGGACGGTAGATCGACCTCGAATCGTTCCGGTTGAAGTAGAGATATACCCCGTCCTGCTCGCCCGAGGCCCGCCACACGTCGATGCGCTCCAGGATCTCCCCCACCAGCCGCGTGATCGTGGGCGCGGAGACAGGAAGGGTGAGGATGCCCGCCAGCCTCGTCCCTCCCTCTTCGAGGCGAGCGGCCACACGCGTGCCGACCGCCAGCACGGGACCAGGGGTCTCGCCGGCGCTCACTCGCGCCCATGACTCCAGAAAATGCGTGGCGATCTGCTCGTTGAAGGCGCCGCAGAGCCCCTGGTCGGACCCGAAGACGATGGACGCGGGACGCGCCGGGGGCCGCGCGGCAAGCTCCGGGATGGAGCCGGGTCGCAACCGCAGGAGGGCCTGCATCCCCAGGTTCACGCCGCGAACGTACTCCTCCAGCGAAGCCAGCGCCTCCTCGTACTGACGGATGCTCACGGTGGCGAGGGCCTTCATCGTCCGCACGATGGAGCGGAGGTCCTCGGTCGTTTCGAGGCGGCGCCGGATGGCCTCAGTCGTCTGCATCGGACCTCCTTGCAAAGGCCTCGTCCACCGCCCGCCGCGCGACCGCAAGAACCCTCTCGGCGTCCACCGGATCGATCGGCTCACCCTCGTCGATGCGGCTCCAGATCTCGGCCAGTTCGTCGTGAACCGCGTCCCGGACCACCACCTCGGCATCCGCGATCTCTTCCAATCGCAGCGGATCGAAGAGCCCCGCCGTCAGAGCGAGCAGGGTCACGACCTGCGCGGGGGCAGACACCGTCGCGTACTGCGCCTGCTTCAGTACCTCGCGCACGCGCTCGCCGCGCGCGAGCGTTCGGCGAGTGTCCTCGTCCAGGCGCGTGCCGAAACGGGCGAAGGCCTCCAGCTCCTCGAACTGGCTGTACGACAACCGAAGGTCCGAGACAACCGAGCGATAGGCCGGGAGCTGCGTCTTCCCGCCGACCCGGGAGACCGACAACCCCACATCCACCGCGGGCAGGATTCCCCGCTGGAAGAGCTCGGGCGAGAGGTAGACCTGCCCGTCCGTGATCGAGATCAGGTTGGTAGGGATGTAAGCCGAGAGGTTCTGCGCCTCCGTTTCGATGATCGGCAGCGCTGTCAGCGACCCGCCTCCGAGCTCCGGGCGCAGGTGCGTAGCCCGCTCGAGCAGGCGCGCGTGGATGTAGAAGATGTCGCCGGGGAAGGCTTCACGTCCAGGCGGACGCCTCAGAAGCAGAGACAGCTCGCGGTAGGCCTGCGCGTGGCGGGTCAGGTCGTCGTAGACGACCAGCACGTCGCGCCCCTCCTCCATGAAGAACTCCGCGATGCTCGTGGCCGCGTACGGCGCAACGTATTGGAGCCCCGGTGGCGCCTCTCCCGAGGCGACCACCACGATCGAGTACTCCAGGGCACCGCGCCGCCGCAGCTCGGCGATCACGCTTGCGACGGAGGCGGCTCGCTGACCGATGGCGCAGTAGATACAGACCACACCCTCGCCGGCCTGGTTCAGGATTGTGTCGACCGCGAGGGCGGTCTTCCCGGTCTGTCGATCCCCCAGGATCAGTTCCCGCTGCCCTCGCCCGATCGGGACGAGGGCGTCGATCACCTTGATCCCGGTCTGGAGCGGCACCTCGACCGGTGCGCGATCCATGATGGGGTGGGCCTCTCGCTCCAGGAGGAAGCGGTGAGGGGTGCGGACCGGACCGCGTCCATCGAGCGGCGCACCGGTGGGATCGATCACCCGGCCCAGAAGCGCCGGTCCGACCGGCACGTCGGCCACCCGTCCGGTGCGGCGCACCTCGTCGCCCGCGGCGATCTGACGTTCATCGCCAAGCAGGATCACCCCCACCTCGTCAGGGTCGAGGTTGAAGGCGAAGCCCGTCACGCCCCCGGAGAACTCGACGATCTCCTCCGATGCCACCCCCGGAAGCCCCGCGATCCGCGCGGTTCCCCGGGCCACCGATCGGACCGTGCCCACCTCGCGCAGCGTCAGCGCAGGGACCCTCGTTTGCGCCACGCGGGTCAGGAGCGAAGCCGCCCGGGCGGCTTCCTCGCGGAGCCCTTCCTCAACTCCCGACATCGCTCGTTTCCACTTCGGATGTCCCGTGGAAGGCCTCCCGCATCCCTTCCTCCAGCGCGCGGAGGTAGTCATCAAGCGTCCAGGCCACCTTCACACCCCCGGCCCGCAACTCCACTCCCGCGAGTAGATCCGGATCGGTGTCGAACTGTGGAATGGAGTCGGCGCCGAAGGTCTCGGCGAGCTGCCGGGTGAGGACCTCGCGTTGCGTGTGCGATAGGGGGAAGGCGGTGCGAAGCCGCAGGAGACCGCCGTCCTGGCGTGCGGCGGCGACCAGGCGATCCCGGTCCGCCGCACTCATCTCCCTCAACCGAGCCAGGAAGCGCGCGATCAGCAGCTCCTCCAGGTCCACGCCGGCCAGCTCCCGCAGGGCATTGCGGATCACCTCCAGGCTCCCCTGCCCCACCTGCAGACGGAGATCCCGCAGGAAGGCCTCCTTCTCCTGTTCGAGCGCTCGCTTCCAGCGCTCCCGCAGCTCGCCCACCTCGGCGCGGACCTGCCGCACCTGCTCCTGTCGTAACGCCTCCGCCTCGGCGCGAACCTCGGCGAACAGGGTTTCCCGCTGCCCCTCGAAGTCATCAATCAAGCCGCGGTAACGCTCGCCTTCCGCCGCCGCTTCGGCGCGCAGGAGCTCCGCGCTGGCCAGCTCCTCGCGGACTCTGGCCTCGCGAGCCTCCATGGCCCGCGTCACGGGGCCGTAGAGGAACCGCGTGAGCAGCCAGATCAGCAGCGCAAAGTTGATGATCTGGGCAACGACGGTGAAGGGATCGATCAGCACTGCTCACCCACCCGCGCGTGCCAGCAGGGCGCCCCAGAACGGGTTCGCGAAGATGAGGACGATGGCGATCACGAAGCAGTAGATGCCCGAAGACTCGATGATCGCCAGGCCGATGAACAGCGTGCGGCTGATCGTGTTCGCTTCGTCCGGCTGCTGTGCGATCGCGGCTAGAGCCTGGGCAATAGCTCGTCCCTCGGCGAGCGCGGGGGCGATCGATCCGACGCTGACCGCGACCGAGGCCATGATGATCGAAAAGATTCCGACCCAGTCGAGCCCACTCAATTCTGCCATCATTCCTCCACTCGAGGTCCGGTTCTGGCGACCGCCTGATCGTGCGCGCGGGTTGCCGAAGCGATGTACACGAGGGCCAATACGGCGAAGATGTATGCCTGGATTGCGCCAATCAGAAGGCCGAAGGCCTGCATGATCGCGGGGAAGAAGAGCGGCGCGAGGCTCATCAGCAGAGCGACCATCACGGCGCCGCTCATCATGTTGCCGAAGAGACGGAGGGCCAGCGCCAGCGTGCGCGAGAACTCGCCCATTACAGTGAAGGGGAGGACGAAGAGCGACGGCTGCGCATAGTGTTTCAGGTACCCGCGCAGTCCGTGCTGACGAATGCCGAACACCGGGACCGCGACGAAGACCGCGATGGCGAGGGCGGCCGTCGTGGAGAGCGAGCTGGTGGGGGCGTGATAGCCCGGAAATACCGTCAGGAGGTTGGCGGCGAGAATGAACAGGAAGAGGGTGCCGACGAAGGGCAGCATCGGTTGCGGACGCTGACCGCTCACCTCGCGGATCTGGTCGAGGATCACCGAGACCACTGCCTCGACAAGGTTCTGCCGATGGGTGATGGTTCCGTCGATCCGCAGCCCCCTGGTGAGCACCCAGGAGGCCACGACCAGCACCGCCATCACCACCCAGGTCCATAGCAGGGTGGCGTTTACCGCGATCGGACCCCACCGCCAGTAGACCAGCTGGTCCGGCGTGATCTCCATTCCTCCCTCCTCACCGCGAATCAGGACCGGCGAGCGAACCTGCGGGTGTCTCAGAGCCCGCCGGTGCCACAGGCGCAGTGAGCGTGGTCGTCCCCTGACGCGCCTTTCCCGCGCCGATCCCGCCGGAGATCGCACCCGCGGTTGCAATCGGCGCTCTGACGCGGCGAATCAACATCGTCCGACCCAGGAGGAAGCCCGCGATCGCCGCCAGCAGAGGGAGCGGCCGGCCACCCGAAGCGAGCACTATCCCGACCGACACGACCCCGGCGCGAAACAGGAAGCTGCCCGCCACCAGCATTCCCGGTCGCCGGGTAGCAGGGACCCGGCGCACGGTCCACCAGAGAGTGGCAAAGTACAAGAGGCCCAGCAGTAGGCCGCTCGCGCCCGCAAGGGCGACCGCTGCGGCGGGTATCTCACTCATGCTCCCTCACCTCCTCGTCTTCATCCTCGTTCACGTCCTCGCCTTCGTCCTCCTCGCGGTAGTCGCCCTGGATCGCCCGCTGCTCCACCGAGACCCAGTGCCAGGCGTTCCAGCATCCCACCAGCAGACCAGCCGCCAGCAGCATCAATGCCCATGAGAACCGGCCAGGCCAGCGCGCATCGATCCACAGACCCACGGCCACCCCGACCAGGGTCGGAATGGCTATCGACCAGCCGACCATTCCGTACATCCCCAGGCCAAACCAGGTCGCGCGGGCGCGGTGCTTCCGGGCTCGCTTCCTCCGCTCGGCCCGCTGCGCGACGCGCCGAGCGAGCGGATCCTCGGGCGGCTCGGGGTCAGAGGGTGACACGGGACTCGAGCTCCATGAAGCGACGGATGAAGTCCGCTTCCAGGCGGGCGATGGCGCTGCGCGCCTGTCGCTCCCGCTCATCTTCGGCGAGGAACTCCCGCTGCACGAGGTCCCGCAGGCCGTAGAGATCGTCCCCGACCACCCCGCGCCGGGTCGGCACCAGCACGTCCGCGCCGTGCTTGACCAGGAGCCCCCCGTCCACGGCGACGTACCGCTCGCTCCCGTCCGCGCGCTCGAATGATAGCAGTCCCGGGACGAGCGCCACGAGGAAGTCGACGTGGCGGGGAAGGATGGTGAAGTTTCCGTGCACCCCTTCCGCCGACACCTCGACCACCTCCTCGTCGGCCAGGACTCTCGTCGGCAGCAGGATCTGCAGGCGCATGCGGATCAACTCCTCCTCGCCTCGGAGATCGACCCGATCATGTAGAGGGTGCGCTCGGGCAGGTCGGCGAACTCGTCGTTGAGGATTCGTTCGCACCCGTCCAGCGTGTCCTCCAGCGAGACGGTGCGCCCCTCCTGCCCGGTGAACGCCTCGGTCGTGTGAAAGGGCTGGGTCAGGAATCTCTCCAGCCGTCGCGCGCGCTGCACCACCCGCCGATCCTCGCGGGAGAGCTCCTCCAGGCCGAGCATGGCGATGATGTCCTTGAGATCCTCGTAGAGGGCGAGGGTGCGGCGCACCTCCCGGGCCGTTTCGTAATGGCGACGGCCGACCACCAGCGGGTTGAGGATGTTCGAGGTCGACTGGAGTGGATCGACGGCCGGGTAGAGCCCCTCGCCGGCGCGGCGGCGCGAGAGGACGATGGAAGCGGAGAGGTGCGCGAAGGTGTGGACCGCGGCGGGATCGGTGAAGTCGTCAGCGGGCACGTAGACCGCCTGCACCGAGGTGATCGCCCCGCTCTCGGTGTTGCTGATGCGCTCCTGCAGCTCGGCGAGCTCCCCTGCCAGCGTGGGCTGGTAGCCGACCCGCGAGGGGATGCGACCGAGAAGCCCGGACACCTCCGCGCCCGCCTGCACGAAGCGGAAGATGTTGTCGATGAGGAGGAGCACGTCCTGCCGCTCGCGGTCGCGGAAGTACTCGGCGATCGAGACGGCCGCGTGCCCGACCCGCAGGCGCGCGCCCGGCGGCTCGTTCATCTGCCCGAAGACCATCACCGTGCTCCCCAGCACGCCCGCATGACGCATCTCCCGGTACAGCTCCTCCGCCTCGCGGCAGCGCTCACCGATCCCACAGAAGATGCTGACCCCCTCGTGCTGCCCCACCATGTTGTGGATCAGCTCGGTGATCACCACCGTCTTACCCACGCCGGCTCCGCCGAAGAGGCCCGCCTTCCCTCCTCGCTCCATGGGAGCGAGGAGGTCGATGGCCTTGATTCCGGTGACGAGCATCTCGGCGCTGGCCCGAAGCTGGGTGAGAGGCGCCGGGGGCTGGAAGAGCGGGCGCCGCTCGGCGGCGGTCAGGGGAGGCTGGGTGTCGATCGTCTCGCCGAGCACGTTCAGCACGCGGCCGAGCAACTCGCGCCCGACGGGGACGTCGAAGGGTCGGCCGGTGTCGTGGACAGGCGCCCCTCGGGAGAGACCGCGGGTGGGCGTCAGCGCCACCGCCCGGACGGTTCGCTCGTCGAGGTGACCGAAGACCTCGAGCACCATCCTGCGTTCCGGGCCGGCCTCCAGCCGCGTCCCCGGTGCGGGGAGCGGTCCCTCGAAATGGACGTCGACCACGCTGCCGCGGACGGCGACGGTCCGGCCGGTCTGGAGGTCGGGTTGGGCGGAGGCGTGCATAGCGGCCACCGGGTGACGGCGAGCTGCAGCCGGTGCGTTGCGGTGGGGGTGTCCCCCACGATAGGCGGCGACAGCAACGCTCGCGCCACCACCCGTAGCGGGTCAGCGGGCTTCTACCGGCTACCGAGCCGTCAGGCTGATCGACGTTCAACCGCGCGCGTTCGGCGCCGGCCCGCGCAGGCTGCCCACAGTACTACTATGTCTCGCCCTCTTCGCGGTTCGAGGGCAGCCGCCCGGAGCGGGCTAGCGCGAGGGGGTCCGCCGGCTCCAGCGCCTCCCGCAATCAGCCTCGTTCGACGGCACACGCTCATCGGCGTTCGAGGGCACTCACTGCGACCCGGCCACCAGCGTGGTGAAACTGAGCGCCGGCAATGTCACCCGCGCACTCCCGTCGACCACCGGCACGCTCTCCAGCTCTTCCATTCCCCGATTCGAGTCGGTTACGAACACCCTCAGCCGGCTGACCTCCGGCGGGAGTCCGCTCACCACCGCCCCCCGCGCCGCGCCGTCGTTCACCAGGTGCACCGCGTACTCGCCGGCGGCGATGTTCCCCACCGCGGCGCAGCTCACCAAGGGATGGTCGCAGGTGGTGGGTAGATGGAAGCCGCGCGGCGACGAGGCAAGCTGCTTCAGATTCCAGAAGCGCTGCGTCGGACGCAGCTCGCTCGAGTCGCCGAAAACGCCCCCGCCCACGAGCAACGAGTAATCGGAGGTGAGCTGCCACTGGAGGATGGAGAGCGGCTGCGCCAGCGCCATCATCCGCACGTAGAGTTGGATCTCCTCCAGAGCGAACGCCGGCTCGCTGAAGATGGCCGGGTACCGCCATGCGCCGGCGTCGGTGCTCCCCTCGCCCACCAGCAGCGGCACGTTGAGCTGGCGTGCCGCCTCACCCCAGTAGCTCAGGATCTCGTCTGTCCAGCCCCGCCAGGAGTGGAAGGAGACGGCATCCACGTAGCGGAGCGCCTCAGGGTCACGCATGGCGGGCACGATGAAGTCCATCGCGGTCGCGTCCGAGGTGTCGCCGAACAGCATCCCGGTGGCCAGGCCCCGCTCCCCGAAATAGGCGCCCAGCCCCCGGATCAGCGCCGCGTGCTCCTCGGCGGTCTGGCGGACGTCGATGCCGAGATCCGACTCGTTGAACGAGAACATCGCCGCCTCGACCCCATACGCCTCCTTCAGGAACACGAGGTAGTCGGCGATGGATTCATAGATCTTCGCCATCTTCGCCGGGTCGAGGGGGTCGCCGTGCTCACCCGGTTCGTGCTCGGCTTCTCCACCGCCCACGATGGCCCAGTCCGGCGGGAACCAGATGCTGACCACCACGGTCATCCCCCGCAGCTTCAGCTCGCGGGCCATCTCCATCGCCTGGCGGACTCGCGGGTGCAGCCTTCCGGCGCGGGCTTCGGCGAGGGGATCCATGTCCTCCTCCGGGTGCCACTGGCGCCAGGGCAGCTCGACTCGGGCCCAGGCGACCCGAAGGTTCTCCAGGTTGTACTCGATAACCTGCGGATCGAGCTCGGGGTTCTGCAGACGGAAGTTCCCGCCGACGCCGTCGAAAGCGCGCCCCGGTCGGGTGCTCCGCACGTGCACCTGCACCGGAGAGCGATCGATCACCCCGTCAGCGCGGATCGTGATCTCTTTCCGGGCGCTGTCGCCTGCCGCGGAATTCTCGGGAAGGATCAGTGCCTCGAGGCGAATCGAGCCGCCGTTGCGGTCGGACCGGCCGAGCCGGAGCGATACAGGCGCCTGAAAGCGGATCTCGACCTGCTGCGAGTCGGTGACGAAGCGGATGCCCTGCGCGCGCCGCTCGGCGGCGGTGGTGGCGCTTCCCTGGACCTTGCCGAGGGGCACATTGTCATCTCCCTCTGCGGCCCCGATCCATTCCGCTAGCCCCGCCGAGTAGACCTCGCTCGGGAGGTCCACGCAGAAGGTGATGCGAGCCGGAATACCCTGCGTGTCGGCCACCACCGCCAGATCGAGGGCTGCCGTTCCCCGGCCCACGTCCTCGACGGTCTGGCGGAAGCTGATTCCTCCTAGCGAGGAGGCGACGCGACGCACGGGGCCCTCGCGCTCGTAGCGGGGACGCTGCCGCTCCTTGGAGGTCCGCACCATCTCGCTGCCGTCCGGCCGCTGCAGGCAGATCCCCGTCTCGAAGGGGATGCGGTGCTCTTCGATGCGGACCCCCTCGAGGTTCCCCCAGGCGGCGACCTCGGCCTGGGCTGCCGCGGCCACCGGCAGCGGCACGAGCGCAGCGCCGGCCGCAAAGACTTTCGCGATTCCCCTCGACCACCGCAGCATCGGCAATCTCCTCTGTCGGTCCAAGGTGTGGTATCGCGCCGCGCCGAATCCCTCCTGCTCCGACCTGGGCGCTACGCCCGTGGCGTCGTGTCGCTCCTCAGTTCCTCCCAGATCTCGCGAGCAGGTTGAGTGGAAAAGATGACGGGTCGATTCACCAGCGCCAGTGAGGAGCCTCTTCAACCCCTCGCTGCGGCAGGCGCCGGTACGCCTGCACCAGGGAGATGAAGTCCGCTCGGTAGCCCTCCGGGTCTTCACCCTGGCCGCGGCGCGCCAGCTCCAGTACCTGGTGAACGTCGAGCGAGCCGCGGTGCTCCGACTCGCGCAGGAGCATGCCGAAGCCCGCGACCGCGGCGGCGAAGGTGAGGTCTCGGGACGGCGGGTCCACCCGGTCCGGTACCGGGTGCTCCAGCAGCCGGCTCTGCTCCCGGTCGGAATCCTTGTAGCGGACCTTCACGAAAGCCAACTCTGCAGCCCGCGAGCCGTCCGACGGTCGGGTCGGCGTCTGGTAGCGGAGCGAGTCGACGTCCCGAACTTCCACATCCGTGTCCGCCCCAACCGGTACCACTTCGTAGAGCGCGGTGACCGTGTGACCCGCGCCCAGCTCTCCCGCGTCCTTCCGGTCGTCGTTGAAGTCCTCTGCGGCGAGGGTGCGGTTCTCGTAGCCGATCAACCGGTAGGCGCGCACCTTTGCGGGGTTGAACTCCACCTGGATCTTCACGTCCCTGGCCACGGTCAGGAGGGTGCCACCCATCTCGCTCACCAGGACCTTGCGGGCCTCGAGCAGGCCGTCGATGTAGGCGAAGTTGCCGTTCCCGTGATCGGCCATCTGCTCCATCCTGGCATCCTTCAGGTTGCCGCGGCCGAACCCGAGCACGGTGAGGAAGGTCCCCTCCCGCCGCCTCTCCTCCACCAGGCGAATCATCTCGGCGTCACTGGAAACCCCGACGTTGAAATCGCCGTCGGTGGCCAGAATCACCCGGTTGTTGCCGCCGCGGATGAAGTTCTCGCGAGCGACGTCGTAGGCCAGGCGAAGTCCCGCCCCTCCCGCCGTCGATCCGCCGGCTTCGAGGCGATCGATCGCCTCCATGATGCGGGTCTTCTCCGTTCCTGAAGTGGACGGGAGGACCAGTCCCGCGGCGCCGGCGTACACCACGATCGCCACCCGGTCGCTCGCCCTCAGCTCGTTCACCAGCAGGCGGAGCGACTGTTTGACCAGCGGGAGGCGGTCGGGTCCCTGCATCGAGCCGGAAACGTCGATAAGGAAGACGAGGTTGCTGGGAGGGAGGTTCTCGCGCTCCACCTCCGGGCTGCGCAGGCCGATGCGCAGCAGCCGGTGCGCCGGATTCCATGGGGCTGATGCGACCTCGGTGGTGATCGAGAACGGGCTTCCCGGTTCGGGCTGCGGGTAGTCGTAGGGGAAGTAGTTGACCATCTCCTCGATCCGCACGGCGTCGCGCGGGAGCAGCTGCCCCTCCAGGATGAACCGCCGCAGGTTGGCGTACGATGCGCGATCGACGTCGATGGAGAAGGTGGAGAGCGGGTTTTGATCGGCCGCCAGGAAGCCGTTCTCCTCGATGTAGGCGTACTGCTCGGTGTTCCAATCGGGATGCCGCGGATGCAGGCTGAACTGGGAGAAAGCGGCTCGCTTCGCGGGCACCGCCATCGGTGGCGGCGCGCCGACGATCGACATGCCGCCGTCCGCGCCGGCAACCTGCGCTGCGGTTACGGGCGCGAGCTCGACCCTCGCGGGTCGCAGCGGAATGTCGCGGCGAACCGAATCGCCGACTACGGAAACCGGCACCTCCGCCCGTTCATAACCCCGGTGGCTGGCCTCCAGAACTGCCTCCGCGCTGGCGAGCTCCGTCCGGGGGACCATCAGGCGGTACATCCCGCCGCGATCGCTGACCGTGCCGTGCGATGTACCGCGCAGCGTGACGGTGACGTTCGGGATCGGGTCTCCCGACTCGCCGTCGAGCACCCGGCCGGAGAAAGTGATGTCTGCCGCCCGCTCCTCTGGGGGCATCGCTGTGGGGACGGCGTACGCGC